>CAILUB010000329.1 GCA_903837305.1 uncultured Cytophagaceae bacterium | reverse complement strand
TGCTTTTTCCGATTAAGCACGATGATATTTGGCAATTTTATAAGAAGGCGGAAGCGTCTTTTTGGACAGCTGAAGAGATCGATTTATCTCAAGATTTAGCCGATTGGAAAAAGATGAACGATGGCGAGCGTCACTTCGTTTCACACGTTTTGGCATTCTTCGCTGCATCGGATGGTATCGTAAATGAAAATTTAGCGAATAACTTCTTGAAAGAAGTACAATATGCAGAGGCGAAATGTTTCTATGGTTTCCAAATTATGATGGAAAACATTCACTCAGAAACTTATTCTCTTTTAATCGACACCTATATTAATGATCCTAAAGAAAAGGACCACCTTTTACGTGCCATCGAGACCATTGATTGCGTAAAGAAGAAGGCGGACTGGGCTTTGAAGTGGATCGAATCAGATAATTTCGTAGAGCGTTTGATTTCATTCGCAGCAGTCGAAGGTATTTTCTTCTCTGGTTCTTTCTGTTCTATCTTCTGGTTAAAGAAACGTGGTTTAATGCCAGGTCTTTCGTTCTCGAATGAGTTGATTTCCCGTGATGAAGGTTTACATTGTGACTTCGCGTGTTTATTGTATGCAGATCACATTAAGAATCAATTACCTCAAGAGCGGATCTACGAAATCATTTTAGATGCGGTAGAGATCGAAAAAGAATTCGTTACGGTGGCTTTACCCGTTTCATTGATTGGTATGAATGCTGAAATGATGTGTCAATACATTGATTTCGTAGCAGATCGTTTATTGGTTTCTTTGGGATGCAAGAAGCACTACAACGCGACGAATCCATTCGACTTTATGGAGATGATCTCTTTACAAGGAAAGACAAATTTCTTCGAGAAGCGTGTGGCTGAATACCAAAAATCAGGTGTCATGTCTGATAAGGATTCAATGTCCTTCTCGTTAGATGAAGATTTTTAAAATCTTTAATACATAGGAAAAGGCCTCGATGTAAATCGGGGCTTTTTTTATGGCAAACGCTTATGGCCAACGTTCCAGGATCATGGGCAACACGAGACCGATGGTGATGCCTGAGATGACTTGTATATAGGCCTTTTGTTTCCAATGAAACACGTGAATTGATAGGATGGAGGAGGTAAGGACTATGGCGACTACGACTAATTGGCCTATTTCTAGGCCGATATTGAAGGCTAAGAGGGGAGCGAAAATCGAGCTTTCTGCGCCCAGCAAGCTTTGTAAATAATTGGAGAACCCTAAGCCATGGATCAATCCAAAAAAAGCAACCACGCCGTACTTATAACGTTGCTCGGTCTGAATCAAATTACTAATTGCCGCCACTAAAATCGTACAAGGGATCAAGAATTCTACCCAAGCACTATTTACCTGGATCAAGTGCAGCGTCGCTAAAGCTAGGGTAATCGAATGTCCCAGCGTGAAGGCTGTTACTAGCCAAAGCAGCTTTTTATAATCTGTCACCACATAAACGCAAGTCAGCGAGAGGATAAACAAAAGGTGGTCTAAAGCGGCCCAATTTAGGATGTGCCCCAGCCCTAAAGAAAAGTAGACAGAAAAATTGCTCACAAGGAATTGTTTATTGGCCAAAAATAGGGATATTCAAAGAGAAAATAGTAGACTTATTCTATGAAATTTGATTACATCATTGTGGGAGCCGGTACGGCGGGTTGTGTTTTGGCGCATCGATTATCCGAAAATCCCCTTAACCAGGTGCTTTTAATCGAAGCGGGAGGTGATTTTCGAGATCCTCGTATTTCGATGCCATCAGCTTATTCCTTGTTGAATCACACCTATTTGAATTGGAATTTTTTCACGGAACCTCAGCCACATTTAGGAGGTCGTCGCTTATATCAACCACGTGGTAAAACCGTAGGGGGAAGTTCTGCGATTAATTGCATGGCCTACATTCGTGGGAATAAAGCGGATTATGATCAATGGGCAGCCTGGGGATGTGACGGTTGGTCTTACCAGGATGTGCTGCCTTATTTCAAAAAGTCAGAAGACAACGAAGATTTTCAAAATGAATTCCATGGAAGTGGTGGCTTGCACCGCGTGGCAAAGAATCGGCATTTGACGATTTTTGGTGATGCATTTATTGAAGGCTGCGCCACAGTGGGGATCCCTTCGAATCCAGATTTTAATGGAGTGAAACAAGTGGGAGCCGGATTGTTTCAATTCAATATACAAGATGGAGAAAGGGCCTCTGGGGCTAAGGCCTTCATTCAGCCAGCACTTTCAAGAAAAAATTTACATATTCAAACCTCTTTTCAGGTAGCATCATTGGTGTTGCAAGGAGAAAAGGTGACGGGATTGAAAGGCTATAAATTGGGCTCTAAAAAGCCCCTTGAATTCGAAGCGTCCGAAGTTATTTTATCTGCGGGGGCATTTCAAAGTCCGCAAATCTTGCAACTATCCGGCATCGGCGATACGGCAGAATTGAAAGCCCATGGAATCGACTGCCGCCTTGATCTGAAAGGCGTGGGTAAGAATTTATCTGATCACTTGTTTGTGAATATGAACGCGCAGGCTAGTACAAAGGGACAGTCCTATAATGTGGCTTTAGGGGTGAAAAACTTTGTCGATTATACCTTGCATAAAAAAGGTCCGTTATCTTCGAGCCCTTTAGAAGCGGCTGCTTTTTTTGATTCAGTCAATCAATCGGATGTCCCGGACTTGCAGTTTCATTTCTCCTCTGCTTGGTCAGCGGATATGTACGATTATAGTAAAATGCCATTAAGTGACGGCTTTACTATCTTACCTACTTTATTAAAACCGAAGAGCAGAGGAACAGTGAGCCTTCGATCTGACCGTTTCGATGATGCGCCGGTTATCGATCCCCGTTATTTGTCAGCCGCTGAAGACCGAGAAACATTGAAAAGGGGAATGCGAATTGCCAGAGATATTGTATTGTCTTCGGCTTTTGATGGATTGAGAAAAGGTTCAGAATTAAATTTTCCGGCAGGGGAATGGACCGAGGAATTAATGCAAGAGCATATGGAACAAGCCACAGAATGCGTGTACCATCCGGTAGGGACCTGCAAGATGGGGACGGATGCGGAGGCGGTTTGTGATCCAGCGACTCTGCGCGTCAGAGGTTTGCAAGGTTTACGTGTGGCGGATGCATCCATCATGCCGGATGTGATTTCTGGAAATACCAATGCCGCGGTGGTGATGATTGCAGAGAAGGCGGCTGATTTAATTTTGAGTAAATAAATGATGCGAAAGCGTTTTAATTAAAAATAAACTATGAAAAAGATATTTATGCTACTTGTGCTGTTGGCACCGATGGTAGGTTTTGCCCAAAACGAAGAATCGCTTAAAGAAGCGGAATTAAACCGTTTTAAGTTGATGGTGGCGAAGGATAAGGCTGGCCTAGAGTCTGTTTTACATAAAGATTTAGTGTATTTCCATTCGAGTGGAGTACAAGATTCGAAAGACAGTTATATCGCTTCGATTCTCACAGGAAAATCCAGTTACTTGTCCATCACACCGGAGGAATTGCAACACCGTGTATATGGGAAAACAGGGATTAATACTGGTATTATTGTAATTCAGCAGCAAGCAGCTGATGGTACGCTAACACCTTTACGACTTCGTTTCACTGATGTTTTCGTGTACGTAGACAAGCGTTGGCAAATGGTTTCTTGGCAGTCGACTAAATTAGTCCCTGCGCAAAAGCCCTAATTTTCTCATAGATATACGCTAAATCCTCGTCTTCGATACAATAGGGGGCGAGGATGTAGATGGTATTTCCTAAAGGGCGCATCAAAATGCCTTGCCCTAAGAAGTATCGGTATATATCATCCCGGATGGAGTGTAAATAGCCGTCTGTTTCTCCCGTTTCTACTTCCATGGCCAAAATTGTGCCATGAATTCGTACATTTTTTAGGATGGAATGATTTTCTAGCGTTGCAGCGAAAGCACGATGACGAGATTCTACACGCGCAATAGACGTCCAGGTTTCTTCTTTTTCCATTAAATCCATACTCGCATTGGCCGCAGCACAGGCTAATGGATTTGCTGTGAACGAGTGTGAATGGAACATCATTTTTCGGCGATCATCCGATAGGAAGGATTGAAATATTTTTTCGCTGCAAAGGGTTAAACCCATGGCCATCATGCCGCCGGTTAGGCCTTTGGAGAAACAGACAATGTCCGGTTTTTCTGCCAAATAATCCATCGCAAACCACTTCCCCGTACGACCGAATCCGGTCATGATCTCATCTGCGATGCAGAACATCCCTTTTTCGTGTGCCAACCGAATTAATGAATCCAATGTGGATGCCTCGTACATTTTCATTCCACCAGCACCTTGAATCAAAGGCTCAAAGATGAAAGCCGCATAGTCGTCTGAGTTTAAAGAGGACATAGCAGCTAGGCAGGCTTCAGCGTCTTGAGGACTTGGAAGGAATTCCACCTCGAAAAGCATATCCTGAAACGGGTCATTGAAGGAGCTTGGAGCCCCTAAACTCATCGCCCCAAAGGTATCCCCGTGGTAGGCATCCGCAAAAGCGAGGATTTTTCTACGCTTTGTATTTCCTTGGTTGTGGAAGTATTGCAAAGCCATTTTGATGGCAACCTCCACAGCAGTGGATCCATTATCTGAGAAGAAAACGCGTTCGAAATTAGGCGGCAAATGACTCAATAAGCGTTCTGAAAGTCGAACTGCTGGTTCGTGGGTAAAGCCCGCGAAGATGACTTGTTCGAGCTGGAGAGCTTGTTCGTATACTTTTTGGGCTAAATATGGATGCCCATGGCCGTGTGTATTCACCCACCAAGACGAAATCGCATCAATGTATTTTTTACCCTCCGTGTCAAATAAGTGTGCGCCTTTCCCACTTGCAATCGGAATCGAAATAGGTTCGATTTGGTGTTGCGTGAATGGGTGCCAAATGACTGCCGCATCCCGAGAAGACAAATTCAAATTAGACATGGATTTTATGAGCATACGAAGCGATTACCGCTTCATTGATTTCTGATTCTGTATGGACGCGCAAAATAAGGGGTAAACCGGTATGGTTCAAAATAAACTTTTCACCTGATCGATTTTCAGGTCCATTGAACACGATTCCGGCCATTGGAATTCCGTGTTGCTTTAAAATCTCAAAGCTTAAAATCGTATGATTGATGCTGCCTAAATAGTTTTTGCTGACTAAAATGACCGGCAAATTTAGGTGTTTGATTAAGTCTAGATTCGTCTGTTGATCATTCAATGGCACCATAATTCCACCAGCTAATTCGACTATTAGGGTCTGATCCGTGGGGATTTTAAATACTTCTAGTTTAATGGTAATTCCATCGATTTCTGCTGCACTATGGGGAGAAAGAGGTTGAGTTAAGGCATAGGTGGACGGATGTACGGTGGCCAACGGAACCCAGTTACGGATCCAATACGCATCTCCCGTGGCTATATCCCCTGATTGAACGGGTTTCCAATAATCCGCTTTTAATCCGGCTGTTAAAATGGCTGAAACGACTGTTTTGCCAATTTCAGTCCCTATTCCGGCGACGATAAATTGTTTCATTCGAGTGTTTTTATTAGTGATTCTATTTGTTCCTTGGTGTGATTTGCACTGATTGTGATGCGTATGCGTTCTTTACCTTTCGCTACTGTGGGGAAAACGATGGGTTTGATGGCGAATTCGCTGGCAGATGCTGCTTTTGCGCGCACGGCCTCGTTTCCTGTAACGAAGAAGGTTTGGATGGCGGTTTGGCTATCTCCCCAGGCATCAGAATGGCAATTTGCTCGGAAGAAGGCGATGTTTTCTTGCAGTTTTTTTCTGGCCTCGTTTTGGGAAGGCAAATAATGCAAAGTGCTTAAAAGCGCTGAAACGTGTGCCGGCGTGGGTGCGGTGGAATAGATGAAGGGTCTAGCGAAGTTCACGAGGTATTCTTTTAGGGCTGATGACCCTAGGACTACCGCTCCTGCATTGCCCCAGGCTTTCCCGAACGTGATTACTCGAGCAAAAATGTCCTCGCAAAGGCCCAGTTCATATACTAAGCCTTGTCCTTTAGGACCGTAAACTCCTCCAGAATGCGCCTCATCCACGATGAGCTCGGCCTGGTATTTGTTTTTCAATGCAACTAATTCCGATAGCGGAGCCACATCGCCATCCATCGAATAAACCGATTCTACGACGATCCACTTGCGAGTTTCGGCAGGGTATTGATCTAAAAGATGAACTAAGTCATCTAGGTTATTGTGCTTGAAGATGCGTCGTTCTGCTTTAGAAAGACGTAAACCATCTATTAAACTCGCGTGTAAAAGTTTATCGCAAAATATGACGTCGCCTTCTTGTGGCAAGGAGGAGATCAAACCAATGTTTGCGTCGTAGCCTGAACTAAACAGCAAAGCAGCTTCTGATCCGTGAAAGGCGGCGCATTCTTTTTCGAATTGTTCAATTAAGGCAGAGTGTCCTGAAATGAGTCGAGATCCGGTAGCCCCAATTTTGCGTGCCTCAACAGGCAAAGCCTCAAAATCACGCGCGATGGACGCGGCGAGAACGGGATCACCTGCTAATCCGAGGTAATCGTTTGAGCAGAAATCGGTCCGGCCATCCAGCACGGATAATTGCCTGAATAAGCCCTCTTTACGACGGGTTTCCAAAAGGTCAATAAGCTGCTGCTGAATGTTTTCCATAGATTCTTGTGCTGCAAAACTACGAAATAATCGCTGTGGACGTGTATTTTATCATTTAATTGATTTTGAAGCCCAAATTTTGGCCTAAAACCTTGACAATTCCCCGCTAATACCGTAGTATTGCATGTCGATTCTGACAATTCAACGAGTAAACGTCCCTTAATTTTCTCATTTGGCAAACATTCTGACAGAGATGTCTGTTGTCAATCTTAATTAATCATTCCCCCTTTATGGAAGATAAGCCTATCAAAAGAGTAAAAAAAGCACCAGTAGAAGAATCATCATCAAACGAAAGACCTAAGCGTCAACGAATTAAGAAGAGCAACGAAGAAGCCCCTTTGTTACCTATGGGTACGCAATCGGAAGCAGAAACGGCTGCTGAAGCGCCTATCGAATACAAAGAAGTGGCAGCTCCAGAAGAGTTCTTAGTAGATACTTCCTTCATCACCAGCACAGAAAACACAAAAGACGAGGTTTCTCCTACGGATGCGCCTGTCGATGTAGATAAATTACCTAAGGAGGAAGCACCAGCACCGGTGCATCACCACAATAAACACCGTTCGAATTACAATCAAGTTATCAAGGAATTAGATGGTTTGATCGAAAACGAGGGAGTTTTAGAGATTATGCAAGAGGGCGGTTACGGATTTATGCGTTCGTCTGATTACAATTACTTGGCTTCTCCAGATGATATTTATGTGTCGCCATCTCAGATCAAAATGTTTGGTTTGAAGACGGGAGACACCATTTTAGGAAAGATTCGTCCACCTAAAGAGGGAGAGAAGTATTTCGCTTTATTAAAAGTGGAATCAGTGAATGGAAAGACGACGGATGAGATTCGTGACCGGATCAATTTTGAATATTTGACGCCTTTGTTCCCAGAGGAAAAGTTAAACTTGTCTTCGACGCCGGATAATTATTCGACGCGTATTTTAGATTTGTTCGCGCCTATCGGTAAGGGCCAAAGGGGTATGATCGTTGCCCAGCCTAAAACTGGTAAAACGGTTCTTTTAAAAGACATCGCCAATGCGATTTCCCGTAACCACCCGGAAGTGTATTTGATCATTTTATTGATCGATGAGCGCCCAGAGGAGGTAACGGATATGCAGCGTTCCGTGCGTGCAGAAGTGATTTCATCTACCTTCGATGAGCAGGCAGAACGTCACGTAAAAGTGGCTAACCTGGTTTTAGAGAAGGCCAAAAGAATGGTGGAATGCGGCCACGATGTTGTTATCCTATTAGATTCAATTACACGTCTTGCACGTGCCTACAATACAGTGGTTCCATCTTCTGGTAAAATTTTATCAGGTGGTGTGGATGCCAATGCGCTACACAAGCCGAAGCGTTTCTTCGGAGCGGCTCGTAACGTCGAAAATGGCGGATCTTTAACTATCATCGCAACTGCCTTGATTGAAACGGGATCGAAAATGGACGAAGTAATCTTTGAGGAATTCAAAGGGACGGGTAACATGGAATTACAATTAGATCGCAAGTTAGCGAACCGCAGAATCTATCCATCGATCGATGTGACGGCTTCAGGAACGCGTCGCGAGGATCTATTGATGGATCCAGCGGTGCTACAACGTGTTTGGATCTTGCGCAAGCACATGTCCGATATGAACTCGGTAGAGGCGATGGAATTCTTGCAACAGCAAATGAAAGGGACTAGGAACAACGAAGAGTTCTTAGTTTCCATGAATCGCTAATTAATGTCATCTGCAATACAGCCAGTTTGGTTCATTGGGCACGGAAGCCCAATGAACGCACTGGCAGACAATCCCTTTACAGCTTCATTAAATTCACTTGGGGCGTCCATTGCACCACCTAAAGCTATTTTAGTTGTGTCTGCTCACTGGCTAACGCGCGGTATTACACAAGTACAAGCATCGCCAATTCCGGAAACTATCCACGATTTTGGTGGATTTCCACGTGCCTTGCACGAATTTCAATACCCGGCACCGGGAAGCCCAGAAACAGCCAAAATGCTCGCTTCCGGCTCCCAAAAAATCCAAGAAACGACCGAATGGGGCCTAGATCACGGCGCGTGGTCGATACTTTGTCATTTATTTCCGAATCACAACATCCCCTGTTTTGAGATGTCGATTGACTATTCTCAGCCTTTAGCTTACCACGTCACTCTCGCTCAAGAATTACAATTTTTGCGAGAAAGGGGAGTATTGATTGTGGGAAGTGGAAATATCGTACACAATTTACAGGCGAGTATCCCAAATCTCTCGATGGGGCAGGAGCATTTTGCCTATGACTGGGCACAGGAATTTGATGCCTGGACGATGCAGAAATTACTGGATAAAGATATCTCGAGTTTAGTCGATTATGCGCGTGCGCCAGGCGGATTAAAGTCTGTTCCTACGCCGGATCACTACATTCCGATGTTGTATGCGTTGGCTTTGGCACGGAAAGACGAGACTGTCCGATTCACTTACGATGAACTCGTGTACGGCGGAATCTCGATGCGCTGCTTCGAAATCGCTTAATAGCCCAGAAAAGCTTTATCGATGATGCTGCAGGCTTGATCCATTTCTGCACCAGTGATGGTGAGGGGAGGAGCTAAACGGATTTTATTGCCATGTGTTGGTTTCGCCAACAAGCCCTTTTTCATCAGGTCTAAACAAATCTCCCATGCTACTTTACTATCCTCATCGGTGTCAATTTCGATGGCACACAAAAGTCCTTTTCCTCTAACTGATTTAATTAAGGCGGTTTTATCGCGTAGACTTTCCAGGAATGTTAGTAACTGCTGTCCTCGAATGGTGGCATTTTCGACTAAATCTTCGTCTTCGATAATATCGATGGCTACGGTCGCGACTGCACAAGCTAATGGATTGCCGCCATACGTCGAACCATGTTCGCCTGGTTTGATGGTGAGCATAATCTCGTCGTTGCAGAGCACTGCTGAGACTGGCATAAATCCACCCGAAAGTGCTTTGCCTAACAACAAAATATCTGGATGCACTAATTCGTGGTGGCAGGCTAACCAGGCTCCTGTGCGCCCTAAACCTGTTTGGATCTCATCTGCAATGAAAAGAACCCGGTGTTTTTTGCATAAAGCAGCTGCTTTTTTCAAATAGCCCGGCGACGGAATAACGACCCCAGCTTCGCCCTGAATGGGTTCCACCATAAATGCGGCTACGTGAGGGTTTTGTAATTTCTCTTCTAAAGCGGCTAAGTCATTGTAGGGAATACGACTAAAACCTGGAACAAATGGTCCGAAGTTGTTATAAGATGATGGGTCATTCGAAGAGGAAACTGCCGCGATCGTTCTACCCCAAAAATTCCCTTCCGCAAAAATAATTTCTGCTTGATTAGCCGGAACACCTTTCACCTCATAAGCCCATTTACGCGCTAATTTGATGGCTGATTCACCGGCTTCCACTCCTGTATTCATCAACAGAACCTTTTCATAGCCAAATTTCTCTGCTAATTTCTTTTCTGTCGAACCCAATAGATTCGTGTGAAAGGCACGGGAACTGAGTGTTAAACGTGATGCCTGATCCGCTATGGCTTTGACTAAACGGGGATGACAATGCCCCTGATTCACTGCGCTGTAGGCAGATAAAAAATCCAGGTACTTCTTTCCCGTTACGTCGTAGACATGCACCCCTTCTCCACGTTCTAAAACGACCGGAATTGGATGGTAATTATGTGCCCCAAACTCAGATTCTAAATCAATGTACTCTTGTGGGGTCATAGTAATTCGTAAATTCCTGCTACCCCTTGACCACCACCTACGCAGGCTGTAACCATACCGTATTTTTGGTTGCGAAGACGCATTTCGTTGAATAATTGGATGGATAATTTAGCACCCGAACAGCCCAGTGGGTGTCCAAGTGCGATAGCGCCACCGTTTACATTGACGATTGTTGGATCGATATCGAGGGTTTTCATAACTGCCAAAGACTGCGCCGCAAATGCCTCGTTCAACTCGATTTGTTGGATATCTTTCAGCGTTAATCCCGCTTTTTTCAAAGCAATTGGAATCGCCTCTACGGGACCTATACCCATGATACTCGGTTCTACACCTGCTGTAGCATAAGAAACCATCCGTGCGATAGGTTCTAAATGCAATTCTTTCACTAATTTCTCCGAAACGACTAAAACGAAAGCTGCTCCATCGGAGGTTTGGGAGGCATTCCCCGCGGTAACGGTTCCACCCATCGCGAATGCTGGCTTTAGTTTACCTAAGGCTTCGATGGTCGTATCCGCGCGTGGTCCTTCGTCTTCAGACACGGTCCAGCTGCGGGTTTGTTTCTTACCTGATTTGGCATCGAAATAATTCTCCGTTACTTCCACGGGAACGATTTGAGACGTGAATTTTCCGGCTTTTTGTGCTTCTAATGCCTTCATATGAGAAGCAAAAGAGAACGCATCTTGCTCATCGCGCGTCACGTTGTATTTCTTACTTACTTCCTCCGCCGTCAGACCCATTCCGATGTAATAATCAGGATGTTCGTTCGCGATTCCGTAGTTCAAAACCGTTTTGTGGCCCATCATTGGTAACATCGTCATCGATTCAGTTCCGCCTGCAATGACGCAATCCGCCATGCCGGAAGCCACTTTAGCGGAAGCCAAAGCAATTGCTTCTAATCCAGAACCGCAATAGCGGTTGATGATGAAACCGGGAACGTTTTTTGGTAATGATAAAAGGGAAATGTAGCGCGCCATTTGCATCCCTTGCTCTGCTTCGGGTATGGCGTTGCCCACGATCAAATCGTCGACACGCGCCGGATCTAAATTAGGCACTTGCTTCATCAAATGTTTAATGACTTCCGCCGCTAAATCATCTGGACGCATCGTTCTGAAACCTCCTCTTTTGGCTTTTGCAACTGCTGTGCGGTAACCTGATATGATATATGC
>CAILUB010000328.1 GCA_903837305.1 uncultured Cytophagaceae bacterium | reverse complement strand
GAATGCGACTTTGCGGGTTTAATGTCACCAGGTATGCCGAATGCGGCGTCTCAAATCTCCGATAAAATCGGGCACATCATGAACTACGGTGACGGCTATTATGGTGGGGTGTATTTAGGAGCTTGCTATACATTAGCATTCATCAATAACGACATTAATAAGGTCGTTTCTGAGGCTTTAAAAACCATCCCAGCGAACAGCCAATACTATCAATGCATCTCCGATGTCATCAAATGGCACAAACAATACCCGAACGACTGGACAAAAACCTGGTTAGAAGTCCAAAACAAATGGGCGAACGACATCGGTTGTCCAGACGGCGTATTCGCTCCGTTTAACATTGATGCGACCGTGAATTCCGCGTATGTGGTGATAGGGCTATTGTATGGGAACGGGGATTTTGGCAAAACCATTGAAATTTCTACTCGTTGTGGTCAAGATGCGGATTGTAATCCGTCGTCTGCTGCTGGAATTTTAGGCGCCATGATCGGATACGATAAGATTCCGGCTTACTGGAAATTAGGCTTGAAAGAGGCGGAAGACATCGACTTTAAATACACGTCCACCTCCCTAAACGATGTATATGAAATCGGCTTCAAACATGCCTTGCAAAACATCAAAAATAATGGCGGAAGCATTTCAGAAAATGCCGTGAGCATTCCTTACACCGCGCCTAAAGCCGTGGCATTCGAGCAAAGCTTCGACCACTCTTTTCCCACAGAAAAGATCAATATTGGCAAAAACTTGACAGACGAATATGAATTCGATTTCGAAGGAAATGGCTTCGTCGTGCGCGGCGAAACCGCGAAATGGGCCTCTTTAGATCCGGGGACATTTGATCTAGAAGTATTCGTTGATGGCAAGCTTTTTGAAAAAGTAAAACTCCCAGTAGCATTCACCACCAGACGCCACGAGATCACTTGGAAGTACAAATTAGCGACAGGAAAACACCACGTAAAACTGAAAGTGTTAAACAAAGTCGCGGGCTATGACTGTAAATTATTTGATGCGATCGTCTACGCAGAAAAGCCATTTATCGCCACGAATGAGAAATATTACCGTTTAGGAAACCTAAAATAAGCGCTATGTTCATAATCGAAACCTATTCATCTGCCGTTTTATTGTGCATTGTGACGATGCTTTGCTGGGGCTCTTGGGCTAACACCCAGAAACTCACTTCCTCCAGCTGGCGCTTCGAGTTATTCTATTGGGATTATGCGATCGGCATAGTTTTGGCATCCTTGATTCTTGCCTTTACGCTGGGTTCCAGCGGCTCTCAGGGTCGTGGATTCTTAGCAGATTATGCGCAAGCGAGTGGCGAAAATCTTCAATCTGCTTTCATCGGTGGGGTTTTATTTAATGCCGCGAACATTTTACTAGTCGCAGCGATCGGTATCGCGGGAATGTCGGTGGCCTTCCCAGTGGGGATTGGCATCGCTTTAGTCTTAGGTGTGGTAGTGAATTACTTAGCGGATCCGCAGGGAAATCCATTGTTGATTTTTAGCGGTGTAGCGTTGATCGCGATTGCCATTATTTTAAATGCGAGAGCTTATAAATCGATCTCATCCTCTTCT
>CAILUB010000327.1 GCA_903837305.1 uncultured Cytophagaceae bacterium | reverse complement strand
CACCTGCTCCTACTACTGTGATTTTCATTGTTATAATTTTTGGTAAGTATGATTCAAAAAACGATACAAAAATACGACAAATCCTTAAATGATTTCATTATATTTAAGCATTAATCGAAATTATTATGTCACAATCTGGGACTTGGGTAAAGCGAATTGTCGACTCCCATTTTTTTAAAGAAGCAATGAATAAGAGTGAAATGCTCTTTTCTCAAAACCAAGTAGGCTTATTATCTTTGATTAAAGGAGCTTTGAAAAAGGTCCAAGAGACAGCCGCTTCTAGTGATTTAACTGTTGTAAAATTATTGAATCGCTATATTATCCTTTTTAGCGAACTTATTAAGGCCTATGTCCAAGGTTCATATACTAAGCTACCTGTTAAAACGTTAATTAAAATCACCGCTGCTTTACTCTATTTTGTAATGCCCTTTGACTTTATCCCTGACTTTTTGCCTTTAGTCGGATTTGCAGATGATTTAGCTATTGTAGTTTGGGTAGGGAAGGCAATCAAAGATGAGCTAGATGAGTTTGAAAAACATCTTTAAATACACGAATAATTAACCTTTTTTAAATATATTTACGAAAATTTAGACAAAACACGATATGATGACTGCAAGCATATTATTATTTTTAAATAGCCTAGGTGGTGGCGAAATGTTACTTATTGGTTTATTGATTTTGTTGTTTTTTGGGGGCAAGAAACTACCAGAATTAATGAAAGGCCTAGGAAAAGGTATTCGCGAGTTTCAAAATGCGAAGAATGATGTGAAAGATCAAATCAATAAAGAGTTAGACGATACGAAAGAATAAGTCACTCTATTTCCCTATATCTGCATAGTTGAAGAAATTCAACTATGCTTTTGTGTTTATATAGATTCCTAATTTTAATGAGTTATACGAGTCAACCCTATGCCAAAATCAGGGAGAAATTGTTAGCGGGTGAGCTATCTGTTTCTTCTATAGTGGCGAGTCATTTAGATCAAATTCATGCGCACAATAAAGCTTTGAATGCTTTTTTGGAGGTGTATGAGGACGAGGCGATGGCTCAGGCTGTGCTTGTTGATGCTAAAATTAAAGCTGGAACCGCAGGTAAATTAGCGGGTTTAGTCATAGGTATTAAAGACTTACTCTGTTATAAAGGGCATCATTCGTATGCTGGAAGTAAAATATTAGACTCTTTTAAATCGACCTTTTCCGCAACGGCAGTTCAACGTTTGTTAGATGAAGATGCGATTATTATAGGTCGTCAAAACTGTGATGAGTTTGGGATGGGCAGTACAAATGAAAATTCAGCGTATGGTCCAGTTCTGAATTTTTCGAATCCGGCCCATGTGGCGGGAGGGAGTTCAGGTGGTTCCGCAGTAGCGGTTCAAGCTGGAATGTGCCAAATTTCATTAGGAACAGATACGGGTGGATCCATTCGCATGCCTGCCGCATTTTGTGGTGTAGTAGGTTTAAAGCCTACGTATGGTTTAGTCTCTCGTTGGGGATTAATTGCCTATGCGTCCTCTTTTGATACGATTGGACCGATTACAAACTATGTTTCAGATGCCCGTTTAGTATTAGATATCATTAAAGGGGATGATGGTCAGGATAGTACGTTAAGTTCCACTATTCCTGCTGTTCAAAAAGATCAAAAACGTATCGCTTACATCAAAGAAGTAGTAGAGCATCCTAGTCTTCAACCGGAAATTAAAGTAGCATTTGAAGCTCAGGTTGACAAATTGAAACGTCTTGGATATACCGTGGAAGGTGTTGAATTCACTTACATCGATCAGTTGTTACCCACTTATTATGTGTTGACTACGGCTGAATCTAGTTCTAATTTAGCTCGATTTGATGGAGTGAAGTTTGGACTTCGAACGACTAATCCGGTAGATTTAATGCAGCTTTACAAGCGTACGCGTCAAGAAGGTTTTGGCGAAGAAGTACAACGTCGTATTATGCTAGGTACTTTTGTTTTAAGTGCGGATTATTATGATGCATATTACACGAAAGCTCAAAAAGTACGTCGATTGATTCAAGACAAAACGCTCGCTATTTTAGCTGAGTATGATTTTATCATTTCTCCTACGACTTCATCTACGGCTTATCGACTAGGGGAAAAGACCTTGGATCCAATCCAAATGTATCTAGGAGATTTATTTACTGTACAAGCTAATGTCACTGGGATTCCTGGTTTATCGATACCAATGGGTAAGGATTCCACAGGATTACCGATGGGTTTTCAATTGATGACTAATCCATTTCAAGAGGAAAAAATGTTAAATGTAGGCGAATTATTAAGCGATGATTTGGAATAGATTTGTTCTTATTTCTTGTTTATTTATTTCCTCTATTTCCTTTGGACAAATCACTGGGGCCTATCAACCTGCCTATGATTTTAAGCAAATTGATTCGTTAGCTAATCTAGAGCAAGGCGGTCCTCCGGCTTTCAGTATCGACCCAGGATTGATTCAAGAGCGTTTAAAAAAACTGGAAAATGAGATTCCGTTACATTACAATATTATTACGCACCAGTTTGTGGAAATTTTTGCCTTTCGTAAGGCAAGTTTCACGCAGCGAATGTTAGAGCGTAAAGATATTTATTTCCCTTTGTATGAGAAGTATTTAAAAAAATATGGCTTACCAGATGAATTGAAATACTTGTCATTAATTGAGTCAGGTTTAGAAAATAAGGCTATTTCAAATAAAGGAGCGGGTGGACTTTGGCAATTTATGCCCTATACAGCGAGAGGAGATTTTGGGATGCGGGTGGATCAATATATTGATGAACGATTCGATGCGGAAAGAGCCACAGATGCCGCATGTCAGTATTTGAAACGACTATATAAAACATTTGGAGACTGGCATCTTGCCTTAGCAGCCTATAATACGGGACCCTCTAATGTGAAAAGAGCGATGCGTCGCTGTGGCGGTTCGAATGATTTTTGGGGGATTTACGCTTGCCTTCCTGCACAGACAAAAGCATACGTACCGCAGTTTATTGCGATGACGTATATGATGAATTACCATTGGGATCATTCTATTCAGCCAGAGAACTGGGTAATTGAAATACCTAAGGATAGTATTTTAGTCAGTGGTTATCTTAATTTATCTACTTTATCTCGTTTAACAGGTTTTTCTTTAGATACCTTAAAGCGTCTGAATCCGCATATCATATCACATTTTTTACCTAAAAATGCACAACAGGTAAAGGTACATATACCAAGAAGTCATTTTTCTTACTTCGATAAAAATAGATCTCAAATTTTAGATTCAGCCAGGACAGACTTGACTGCACCAGATTTAGTAGAAATAGATACTTCTCAGACAATAGAAGAACCATCTCCAATTGCAAGAAGACATACGTATAAAGTGAGGAGCGGGGAAACGCTTTCTAGCATTGCAAGGAAGTTAGGATTAAGTACTTCTGAGCTAAAGCGAATAAATAGAATCAAAGGTTCTAAATTAAGAAAGGGGCAGATATTGGTTTATTTTAAGCTAGCGAAAGTTAAGACCTCTCAAAAGTGGAAAAAAACGTCCTCAAAGAAGAAAAAGGTTTCAAAAAAGAAAAAAACCAAGTCTAAAAAACGCCGTAAACGCAGGTAATTATGATAGCTTATTTGAAAGGTAAATTAGCACACAAAGATCGCGCGCATGTGATTATCGATGTGAATGGAGTAGGTTATGAGGTTAAAATTTCTTTGCAGACCTATGCTGCATTAGCGGATGGAGTAGAGCTATGTAAGCTTTTTACGCATTTGCAGGTCAAAGAGGATTCTCATACCTTAGTTGGTTTTCATTCCATGGACGAGAAACTATTATTTCTTGATCTGATTTCTGTATCAGGAATTGGATTGAGTACGGCTTTAGTCATGCTTTCGTCTTTTTCCTCTAATGAGATTCGTTCTGCAATTATGAATGAAAATATTGCGTTGATTCAATCGATTAAAGGAATTGGTTCTAAGTCTGCTCAGCGAGTAATTTTAGAATTAAAAGATAAGTGTAAGAAAGATGCCCTCTTTGTAGAGGCAGGGATAGCTTCTCATGATGCACATTTTGGCAACAAACAAGAAGCATTAGCGGCATTAGTTACCTTAGGAATTCCTCGGACTGCAGCTGAGAAGAGTTTGGACAGTATTTTAAAGACTAATCCAGAAGCTTCCGTTGAAAACTTAATCAAATTAGCCTTGCGATAGTTGAAAGCTGAAAATAGATATATTTTTTCCTTCGTTTTATCCCTTCTTTGGGGTGTAGGATTTTTGTTGTCTTTTTCGAGTTATTCTCAGGTTGATTCTGTTTCCAAATCAGGTAAAAAACCTAGATTGACCTTAAAGAAACCGATCCGTTCGACTTCAAAGTCTCCTTTTTCAATTTATTCAAAAAAGCCAAATTCTACCTATTCTTTTGAATCAGATAATAAGTTGGTTATTCAAAAAGATGCGACTGGCTCCGCTAATGCAACTGATTTTTCCACGTTTAACCGACTGCAAAACCAGGATGTTAATCGAAGCTTTTGGCAAACTTATTCTAAAAGTTTAGATGGAAGCAGTAATTTAAAATCGAGAGGATTATTCCCAAAAATTGAATTGCCCCCTGCTATCGATCGCATTTTTGGCGGAACTGAAGTCTCCTTTAAACCCAATGGTTCCTTATTGCTTGATGTAGGCTACATGGGCCAGTATGTGGATAATCCGGCAATACCTATTCAATTAAGGTATGTAGGTAATCTGTTTTTTAATGAACAAGCTCAAATTAACTTTCAAGGGAAGATTGGTGATAAACTGAATTTAAATGTCAATTTTGACACGAAGGCTAGTTTTAATTTTCAAAACCAATTAAAACTGAATTGGAAGACGCAAGAGGAAGATATTCTCCAAAATATTGAAGTAGGAAATACGTCTTGGACCTTAAATTCTCAATTGATTCCAGGGGTACAAAATTTGTTTGGAGTTAAAACCTTGTTACGTTTTGGCGCGCTAGACATGACAGTAGTAGCAGCTCAACAGCGATCTAAACAAGATTGTATTACATTAAAGGGAGGAACTCAGGGTAAGAATTTTGAAGTAAGGGTGGATCAATACGATGAAAATAGGCACTTTTTCTTATCCTCTTATTTTAGAAATAATTATGAACGTGCACTGAAGAATTTGCCGGTTATCTCTAGTGGAATTACGGTCACTCGGGTAGAAGTATATGTCACGAATCGAACTCAGAGTACGGAAACGCTCCGAAATTTAGTTTCACTATATGACCTTGGTGAAGCAAGCCCCTTCAATAACACAAATCCTGTTTTCCAGCCTATCAATCCTACGAGTCCAGTGGATAACAAGGCGAATGGGATGTATGCAAAGCTTTTGTCAGATCCCAATCTACGTAAATCGAATGAGGCAACGGATCGTTTAGAGACGACCTATAATCTAAAGCGGGGAACTGATTTTGATGTGTTGAAAGGTGCAAAACGTTTAACAGATCGTGAATTTAAGTTTAATTCACAATTAGGTTATATCTCTTTAGTCGCACCTTTGCGTAACGATGAGGTGTTAGCTGTTTCCTACGAATACACCTTGAATGGACGCAAATACAAAGTAGGGGAGTTAACAGAAGATTATCAAGCTCGTCAAGACGACGAGGTGCTGATTTTAAAAATGCTAAAATCAAGTACAATTCGCAATAACCTGAATTCAAGTTCAACCGGAAAACCGCATCCAATGTGGGATTTAATGATGAAAAATATTTATTCATTAAATACTTCTTCCTTAGCGAAACAAAATTTTCAGTTAAGAATTGTGTACAAAGATGATGCGACAGGTATCGATAATAGTAATTTGATTGAAGGTGCAAATTTTAAGGATATTCCATTGGTTAAAGTTTTGGGCTTAGATAAATTAAATTTTGCAGGTGATCCACAACCCGATGGGAACTTTGATTACATTGAAGATATTACGATTGATGCAAAAAATGGAAAGATTATTTTCCCTGTTCTTGAACCTTTTGGCACTAATTTAAGAGCTAAGTTTACAGCAAGTGAAAGTAATTTAGTCGAAAAATATGTATTTGATAAATTGTATTCAGGTACACAAGTGGATGCTGCCCAAATTACCACTAAAAACAAGTTTTTCATTAAAGGTTCATACCAATCTGGAGCTGGTGGAGATATCTCTTTACCATTTGGAGTAGAAGCAAAATCGGTTACGGTGACAGCTGGAGGGCAATCATTAGCTGCTGGAACAGACTATATAGTTGAACCTCAATCTGGACGAGTAAAGATCATTAATGAGGGGGTCTTTAGTTCTGGAAGAGAGATCAAGGTATGCTATGAGAAGCCTGACTTGTTTTCGAATCAAATTAGAACCTTGTTAGGTACGCGACTAGATTATAATTTAGGCAAGAATGTACATTTAGGCGCTACGATACAGAATATGTCAGAAAGCCCACCGGCCTTTTTTCGACGGGTAGCCATGGGGAATGAACCGGTGAATAACACCTTAATAGGGTTTGATGCGAGTATCTTGCAAAATTCACAAGGTCTGACAAGGTTTTTAGATAAGTTGCCATTAATTTCAACTAAGGAGACTTCTGTAATTGATTTTCAAGGAGAGTTCGCTAAGTTAATTCCGAATGTGAATGATCGTGTGCAGGGCAATGCATTTATAGATGATTTTGAGGCAGCACGAGTTATTTATAATTTAAGTTCACAAGCTACACTTTGGAAACCTGGAGCTACTCCTAAAACCTATGTTTCTACTGGAAATAAATTGTCTACCGGATTTAATCGAGCAAAAATTTCTGCTTACACGGTAGATGCTAGTATTTATGGTCAAGGAGGTTTTGGTTTAGATGTCCCTGGTTTAGATCCTACCAAGGTAAATGCCTATGCCTATGAAAGGGTGGTAACCCCTAGAGGGCTATTCCCTAATAAAGACTTTGCGAATAATATTACCAATTTACCTATTGGCGTTTTAGATGTTGCTTATTTTCCTTCAGAGAGAGGCTTGTATAATTTTAACCCGAACCTTTCATCTTCAGGTTTGTTACCTACTCCAGTTTCTAACTTTGGAGCCATTACTCGTGCCATTAGTTCAGATACCGATTTTGATAATGCAAACGTAGAACAGTTAGAATTTTGGTTGATGGATCCATTTATAGGAGGTGAAGCAGGTAAAATTAGAGATGGTCTATATAATAAGAACAATGAGACAGGAGGTAAATTAGTTTTCCATCTGGGCGATGTTTCGGAGGATTTTATACCTGACGGATATTCTAATTTCGAAAATGGCATTCCAGCGGGTGATAAAATTACCTCTGGAGCTAGTAAGAATATTGAAACAACAGATTGGGGATTAGCACCTTCAAGGCAGTTTGTTATTAACGCATTTGATAATTCTGCGGGTAGAGAGAAGCAGGATATAGGTTTAGATGGTTTGCCCAATAAATCCGAAGATGCAACTGCACAATCTGAGTCAACCTATTTTAAGGCTTATTTAGATCAAATTAAAGGCCGTGTTTCAGATCCTTTGGCCTTATCTCAGATTCAAAATGATCCAGCAGGTGATGATTTTGAATTTTATTTGAATCAAAAATTCGATGGTACTGAATCCTTAATTCAACGCTATAAGAGTTACCTAGGGATGGAAAATAATAGCCCTACCACGGATAATCCTTCTAATACGAATTTCACCGAGGCAAATAGTATGTTGCCAGATAGAGAGGATTTGAACAATGATAATACAGTAAATGACAGCGAGGCCTATTTTGAATATGAAATTGATCTAAAGCCTAATAGTTTACAAATTGGGAATGGTTTTGTCGTAGATAAAATAACAGAAGGAGGCGTTAACTGGTATCTTTTCCGTGTGCCTATAAAAGACAAACGTATTTATAAGACTCCTGCTGGGGAAATTAATTCGTTTAAATCCATTCGTTTCATGCGTATGGTTTTAAAAGAATTTCGGGAGCCTGTTGTATTAAGATTTGCCCAATTACAATTGTCTGGATTTAGTTACAGAAAGTTTATTGGTGAATTAGATAAACGAAGTGGACAAGATTTACCCGAGCCGTACGATGCTAAATTTCGGGTTTCTAGTGTGAATATCGAAGAAAATGGACCTGCAAATAAAGGTGAGACAGCTATCCCTTATGTTGTTCCTCCTGGATTTGTTAGAGATCAGGATATTACTACCATTAATAACGCTCGATTAAATGAGCAATCGATGAGCCTTTGCGTGGATAATTTGCGTGCAGGCGATGCAAGAGCGGTATTCAAAAATACTGTTTTTGATTTTATTAATTATAAGCGCTTAAAGATGTTTGTCTCGATGCAGAGTCCGGATGCGATTAGTGGTCAGGTTAGCGCCTTCTTACGTATTGGTACCGATTTGACAGATAATTATTATGAAATAGAAAATACGGGTTTAATGCAAACTCAGAAGGGCCAAAGTTTGGACACAGAAATTTGGCCAATGGAGAATGAATTTGATATTGAGTTTGATTTAGTCAAACAAGTTAAGATCGAAAGAGATAAACAAGGTAAGAGCTTAAATGATCGTTTTACGATGGTAATTACAAGTTCTACAGGAAAGACGTATAAAATTACAGTGATGGGTAGGCCTGATCAAAGTGCTACGATGGTCACTATGATCGGAGTCCGGAATACGAGTACCACGAATAAATCATTCTGTATTTGGGTGAATGAATTGCGCGCCTCCGGTTTTGATCAAACTTCAGGAGAAGCTGCTATTGGTAAGTTAGCCATAAAACTAGCTGACTTAGGAACGATTCAAATGAATGGTAGTTTTAAGAATTATGGATTTGGAGGAGTTCAAGCTAAAATATCAGAACGCAGTAGAGAGAATAATATCGAGTATGGAATTACCGCAAATTTAAATTTAGAAAAGCTATTGCCTAAAAATTGGGGTTTAAAGATTCCGTTCTTTATTACCTATGATCGCCGTAATATTTCGCCACAGTTTGATCCATTTGATCCGGATATCTTCCTATCTAATTCAATTCAGAAGTTTAATTCTGAATCTAAGAAGAATTCTTATTTAACCATGGTAGAAGATAATACGGAACGGAAAGGATTTAATTTTTCGAATGTCAAAAAGAATCGGGGAGCTCAGTCTAAAAATTCTTATCCTTGGGATATTTCAAATTTTACTTTTTCCTATGCATTTTCCGAAATGTTGAGGACTAGTCCACTCATTGCAGAGTACACACAATTAAGTCATAAAGGAAGTATTTTATATGCCTATTCAACCTCGGCTCGCTATATAGAACCTTTCAAAAAGGCATCATTCGATTTGATCAAGGATTTCAACCTGAATTTAGTGCCTTCCTCTTTATTGGTTCGCCTAGATATGGATCGTAGTTTTATTAAAACTCAGTTGAGAAATTCGGAATTTACTACGGTGGGTGTAGCTCCTCAATTTGAAAAATATTGGTTCTTTAATCGACAATATGCTTTGAATTGGAATTTGACAAAGAGTATGGTGCTGAATTATAATGCCCAAGTTAATGCCATTGTTGATGAACCCATCGGAGATTTAGATACGCAGGAAAAGAGAGATTCAGTTATGATTAGCTTAAGAGCCTTGGGCCGTGCTAAAAGTTTTGATCAACAAGCTGGTATGGTTTGGCGATTGCCATTACAGAAATCTGTTTTAACGGATTGGATGAATGCAGATTACACGCATCGAGTGGGATATAACTATTTTGCGAATTCCTTTGATATTCGCGATTCTTTAGGCCTACCTTTTGGAAACATTATCAAAAATACGCGCGAACAGGCAATTAATGGAAAAGTTGATTTTGTTGCCTTATATAATCGGATTAAGGCACTACGTTGGGCAAATACTCCCCGCACTTTTGGTAAAAATATAGCGAGAAATCCAGGTGATGAAGAAGACATTGTTATTCCGAGCAAATCCGCTATTAAAGCCGTTACACGTTTACTATTAACCTTACGTGGTATTCAAGTTAACTATTCTATTAATGAGTCTACCACCTTACCAGGTTTTCTGCCTAATCCTGGTAATTTAGGAATGAATCCTGTCAATTCAGCTCCTGGATTTGACTTTATCAGTGGAGGACAAAATGATGGTATCCGATTTAAGGCGGCAGAAAATGGTTGGTTAACACGTAGTACCGTGCAAAATACACCATTCACTCAGTTAAGGAATCAGAAATTAACCTATTCTACCCAATTAGAACCTACTAAAGATTTACGTATTCAGGTAGATGGTAATTACAATCGAGGGGATAATTACCAAGAATTCTTTCGACCTGATCAAGCAGGAGGGCCTTTTAAATCCCAGAGCCCGATTCGTTCAGGTAATTATTCGATGTCATTTTTGTCTTTTATGACTGCATTCTCTAACCCTGAAGCCGTTTTTGAAGAATTCAGATCCAATCGTTCGGTTTTAATTTCAAGATTAAATAAAGCAAAATCATCTGAGGTAGGTACCTATAATCAAAACTCTCAAGATGTATTAATTCCTGCCTTCTTTGCTGCTTATTCTGGTGTTTCCGCGAATGATGTGAAGTTTTCGCCTTTCTATGACATTCCATTGCCTAACTGGAAAGTAGATTACAATGGGTTGAATTTGCTTCCCGGAATTAAGAATAAATTCTCTTCATTTACGATAACACATATGTATTCAAGTACCTATAATGTGGGGAATTTCGTATCGTCGCTAGAATATGGTCAGTTTGCTTCGGATTATATGAATTTGTCCTTGAATAGTTTATTGTATCCTCTTTCTTCCCGTTTCGATCCAGAAACGAATACTTTAATTCCGGTATACGTCATGAGTACGATCTCATTCGTGGAACGTTTCTCGCCTTTAGTGGGTGTTAATGCAGTGACTAAGAGTAAAATATCCTTGCGTTTAGAATATAATCAGGATCGTAATGTGGGTTTAAATTTAGCTAATTCACAGGTTGCTGAATTAGCTAATAAGGACTTTACTGTGGCTGTTGGATTTACTAAATCCAATATGTTAATTCCATTCAAGATTAATGGCAGATCTGTTCGTTTGCCTAATGATTTACGATTTAATATGAATCTAACGATAAGGGACACGCGTACTTTACAACGAAAATTAGACGCAGAAACGATTGTTACTCAAGGTTTCGTTAATTTTCAATTCCGTCCACAATTAAGTTATAATGTAAATAATAAATTAACGGTAACGGCTTATTTTGATAAGATGATGAATAATCCTTTGGTATCTAATTCATTCTATCGATCTACAGTGGCGGGAGGTTTTCAAATACGTTACAGTTTAGGTGAATAATTAAAAATCGTTTGCAAAAAATCTAGATTTTAGTGACCTTTGTGAGCAAATAATAATCATATGAATTTTCCAAGTGAATTAAAATATACTCAAGAACACGAGTGGATCAAAATAGATGGCGATGTTGCTATTGTAGGTATTACTGATTTTGCTCAAGGTGAGTTAGGTGATATCGTTTTTGTAGAAGTGGAGACAGTAGGTCAGAACATTGCAAAGGATGGTGTTTTCGGAACAGTAGAAGCTGTTAAAACGGTATCTGATTTGTTCTTGCCGGTAGCTGGAGAAATTGTAGAATTTAATACAGCCTTAAACAACAGTCCTGAATTAATCAATTCAGATCCTTATGGAGATGGTTGGGTAGTAAAAATCAAAGCAGCTGATGCTGGCGATCTATCCCAATTAATGGATGTTGAAACATATAAATCCTTTATCGGACATTGATTTTTAAACCCTGTTAATCAGGGTTTTTTTATAACCAAAAACAAATGCGGATCTTATTTAAACAGCTTTTAATTCAAGATAGTCGGTCTTCCTACTATGGTAAGAAAGTTGATTTGCTTTCAGATAATGGTCGATGGAAGGAAATTGATTCCACAATTCAATCCGAAGCAGATTTAATCATTTCAGGTGAAACGCTTGAGTGGTTTCCTTCCGTAGTTGATCTACGTGTGCACAATACGTTGCCAGGTGGTGAACATAGAGAAGATTGGTCAAGTTTGAAAGCAGCTGCTTGGAAGGGTGGAGTATTAGATTTTTTACTCTTACCTACTGGTGAGCCTGTTCCACAACAGCCTGAATCTATTCAATTTATTAAAGATCGGTTAGCTGGATCTGGAGTATTATCATATCCTGCAGCCCCCTTAACATTAGGTAACAAATCAGAAAATTTTAGTGATTTAATGGACTTACATCAGGCAGGAGCCTCTTGGTTTAGTCATGGTGCGGGAGCTTTACAGGACACTGATTTGATGTTAAAATGTCTTCAATACTTGCAACCATTAAAGGTGAAAGTTGTTTCTAGACCTGATGTAAAGGGGTTGTCCTTATTTGGCCAAATACATGAAGGACTACAAAGTACTCTATTAGGTTTGAAAGGGATACCCGTTTTAGCTGAAACGATGCACGTAAAACGTGACTTGGACCTTTTGTCGTATGTAATGCAGCATTCTTTTGGTTTAGCTCATCCAGACTTTGCCCTGCATTTTTCTTGTATTTCTACTGCTGAATCAGTTAGGTTGATATCAGAAGCTCAAAAGGCAGGATTACCTGTAACGGCAGACGTTGCGATCTATTCGCTCTTATTTACGGAAGATGCGATATCTGAGTTCGATACCCTTAAAAAGGTAAATCCCCCACTTAGAACAGAGAATGATCGTTTAGCTTTATGGAAAGGATTAAAAGAGGGTGTTATTCTTACTGTCGTTTCTGATCACCATCCTATTGAAGTAGAGTGCAAAGAGTTAGAGTTTGATCAAGCATCTTTTGGAACGATAGGCTTAGAAACGCTAGCCTTAGCATTTATTCAAGAAGCAAGAAAACAAGGTCTAGCCAAATCTGATCTTCATTTATCACATAATCCAAGTGCTTTCTTAGGAATCTCACAGCCTGAGTTAAAAGTGGGAGAAGAAATGAAAGGTATGTTATTAGTGAAAGAAAAGAATACCTATGAAGTAGCAAATATCATATCTAAATCGAAGAATTCCATATTTATTGGTCATTCCTTCGATTTTAAAATCGTAGGAGTATTTAGTGGTTTAAATCATTCTTATGGTCAATAATTGGTTTGCTGAAATAGGTCGTTTTTTCCTATATGCCTTTATTTTCGTTGTTTTGATGGCCTTGTATGGTCTTCTTTTGCAACAAATAGGAATTATTCCAATCGGGGGAAAGAAGGCGCCAACTTTTGTTTTTTTGTTATTTTTCCAATGGTGGTATATTTCTCGTTTTCCTCAAAATCATCAGGGAGAAAAGAAGCATTTTTTAGTCTATTTTGTCTTGCAATACCTTTTAATTGTCATTACGGCCCTCTTGAGTAGTCTTTTTTTACATTATTTCTTTCAAACCTCAACAGGTTTACACCTGTTGGCTTCCTATATTCAGCAGAGTTTAGTAGAGTTAAATTCTTTTAAAGAAGTAATTGTAAGTCAAGAAGGAGGGGAGTATTACAATAGTTTACATGCTGGAATTAAGTCAATTGATGCTTATAGCATTGCTAGAGATGATTTCTGGCAAAAAATTGCCTTGGGTTTCTTACCAAATTTGTTAATTTCACTTTATTATAAAAAATAAATCTTATGGAAAATACATCGGAATCAACAGCTTCATCTTCTATAATTGCCTTAAAGTATGGTTTTATAAATGGATTATTGAGTTTTCTCTTTTCAACGCTTATTAATGTGATGGGATGGGCGGAACAATTTCAAGAATCCATTAGTTGGGTTTCTACGATTTGGTCCTTGGTTTTATCTGTTACGATCTCTTATTTATGTTTACGAGAGTATAGAGAGCAGAATGAAGGGTATATTAGTTATGGTCAGGGCTTAGGTTTGGCTACTCTGTTAGGTGCGATTAGTGGATTAGTGGCAGGAGGCTTTAATTATATTTATATTCAATTTATAGACAATACAGTTATGCAGCGCCAGATGGAAATTGCTAGGGAGCGTATGGAAGACCAAGGTTTAACTGCTAGTCAAATTCAAAGTGCGGAGGAAATGACCTCCTTATTTTTGAATCCAGGTATGCAATTTGTTATTGTCGTTATCATGAGTGTTGTATTTAATTTTCTTTTGGGCTTAATTGTTTCAGCCGTAGTTAAGAGAGAAAAACCTATTTTTGAATAGTATGTTAGCTCTTTTAAAGAAAGACGTAAAGGTCTATTTTAGCTCATGGATGGGCTGGGGTACCATTTCGTCTTTTTTTATTTTGATGGGAATCTATGTTTGGGTGATTGACGGAAATATACTTGACTATGGTTTTGCTGAGTTAACAATATTCTTTGATTTAACACCTTGGTTTTTTCTTTTTTTCGTACCTGCGTTATCTATGAGTAGTTTTTCGGAAGAGTTTGAAAAGGGAACATTTCAATTATTACGTTCTCTTCCCATTAGTGTTAATCAAATTTTGATGGCCAAATACCTAGCTTTGGCAATGATTGTTTTAATTACTTTATTACCAAGTGTTGTATTTGTTCAGAGTATAGCTTCTTTAGGATTTCCTACAAATAATTATGATTCCTCTTTAATAGTGGGAGGGTTCGCTGCTTTATTCTTATTAACCTTGTGTTTTGTATCCTTGGGTGTATTAGCTTCAAGTTTAACGAAGAAACAACCAGTCGCCTTTATACTAGGACTTGCTTTGAATTTTGCTATGTGGCAAGGTTCAAAAGAGCTAGGTTTAGATGTCATCAATTTATCCTCCCATTATGATCGAATGAGTATGGGAGTAGTTCATTTTGGAGATCTTCTCTACTTTTTGGGATTTATTGTAGTGGTGTGGGGAATAACTCGATTACGATTACGTATTCTTATTTAAAATCGAGTATAGATATTTTGTTTGTGCAAAATTCAATTTCTCTTGCTTCATTGGAGGCGATGGCAATTAGTTTATGACGCTGTTTCTCTAGCTTATCAAAGAACCATTGTTTTGCCTTCTCATCAAAATTAGTGGTTGGCTCATCTAACAGTATAACAGGTCTATCGGACAAGAGTGCAAACCCCAATTTGATTTTTTGACGCATCCCAGAAGAATAGTTCTTTATTAATTTAAAACGGTCAGGTTTTAAATCGATAAAATCTTCTAACATTTCTATTGTAATCGAGCTAGGAAGGTAGTTGTTCTTTACTAAAATTTCAAGGTGTTCTGAAAGCGTATACTCCTCAATTAATTCAACATAAGGGGCTGCGTAAGTAATTTGGCTATAAACCAAGTCAGAATTGATACTGGACATTTCCACTGTTCCTGAATTAGGAAGTGTAAATTGAGCGATTAATTGTAATAATGTTGATTTTCCGGAGCCATTAGGTCCAGTTATAGCATACGAATTACCCTGTCGGAAAGTGTAGTTGAAGGACTTAATGACAAATTCTTGCCTAAACTTTTTGAAAAGATTTTGAACAAGAATATCCATAATTCATTAGCCTTTCATAATCCCTCTTTCTGAATTTTTGACAAATTCAAGAATCTCATTTCTCTCCGGTGTATTAGGCAGTTGTGCTTCAATTTCTTCAATTGCCGCATTTGTATTCAACCCTTTCAAATACAAATAGCGATAGGCTTCTTGAATGACATTGATTTGTTCATCTGTATAATTACGGCGACGTAAGCCTACTGAGTTAACACCTGCATAAGTTAATGGCTCACGACCTGACTTAGTAAAAGGAGGGACATCCTTTCTAACTAATGATCCGCCTGAAATCATTACGTGCTGTCCAATGGTAGCAAATTGATGAATGGCGGATGAGCCCCCAATAATTGCAAAGTCTCCCACAGTTACATGCCCAGCCATTTGTACGGAATTTGCTAAAATGCAATTATTTCCAATAAAGCAATCATGTGCTACGTGCACATAGGCCATAATAAGGCAGTTTTGACCAATCACGGTCTTCATCTTATCAGATGTCCCACGATTGATAGTCACACACTCGCGTATAGTAGAATTGTCACCTATTTCTACTGTTGTTACCTCCCCACCAAATTTCAAATCCTGCGGAATGGCTGAAATAACTGCACCAGGAAAGATTTTTACATTTTTACCAATGCGAGCACCTGGATATATAGTCACATTTGATCCTATCCATGTTCCATCACCGATTTCAACATCTGCATGTATAGAGGTGAATGCTTCGATACTAACATTAGCACCAATTTTAGCTTGTGGATCAATATGGGTTATTGGATGAATCATATGAATAATCTTACGATTTACGAACTAAACTAGCTGTCATTTCAGCTTCACACACTACTTGGCCAGCTACATAAGCTTTACCAGTCATTTTTGCTATTCCTCTACGTATAGGTGCCTGTAGTTCACATTTAAAAATAATGGTATCCCCAGGAATTACACTTTTTCTAAAACGACAATTTTCTATTCCAACCAGGTATGGCCAATAATTTTCCGGATCTTCTACTGAACTTAAAACAAGGATTCCTCCTGTCTGTGCCATCGCCTCAACTTGCATAACGCCTGGCATTACTGGATTGTTTGGAAAGTGACCCATGAAATAGTTTTCATTCATCGTCACATTCTTAACTCCTACCACACTACTATCATCCAAATAAATGATTTTGTCAATCATTTGAAATGGGTAGCGATGCGGAAGAAGTTCGTAAACGCGTTCATGCGTGAAAATAGGCGGTTGCTTAGGGTCGTATGTAGGTACTTTATTTTTCTCTGCGTCTAACATCAATTTCTTGATCTTGCGTGCCAGCTCTACGTTAGAAGCGTGTCCTGGCCGAGAGGCTAAAATTTGCGCTTTAATAGGTCGACCTACTAAAGCTAAATCACCCATTAAGTCCAGCAATTTATGGCGAGCCATTTCGTTGCTAAAATGGAGATTAGTATTATTTAAAATACCCGCTTCCTTTGAAACAGAGATTTTAGGTTTTCCTAAAACTTCGGATAAATGGGCTAATTCAGCTTCTGAATAATCTTTATCTGCAATTACAATGGCGTTATTTAAGTCTCCACCTTTAATTAAGCCGGCCTTGTAAAGTACTTCTATTTCATGTACGAAACAGAAGGTTCTGCACATAGAGAAGTCTTTTTCAAATTGGGATACGTGGCTTAAATTAGCATGCTGGCTTGATAAAAATTTTGAATTATAATCCACCATTACGGCCATCCTGTAATCATTTAGAGGCAATGCAGCTAATTCTATTCCGCTATCTAAATCCTTGAATCGTACTTCTTCTGTTAATTCAAAAAATTTGCGGTGCGCATCTTGTTCTACCGGAATTGCGTCTTTTAAAGCCTCTACAAATTTGATAGAACTACCATCCATAATGGGAGGTTCTGGACCATCTAATTGAATCAAAATATTATCAACTTCTAGCCCTACAAGTGCTGCTAAAACGTGCTCCACTGTATTGATGCGAGCGCCATTATGCTCAATGGTAGTTCCGCGTGAGGTATCAACCACATAGTCTACATCTGCATCTGCAATAGGTTGACCGGGTAAATCAACACGCTGGAATTTGATTCCATGGTTTGCAGGAGCGGGCAAAAAAGTCAGGTTGGCAACTACGCCAGTATGTAAACCTACACCAGATAGGGTTACAGCATTGGTAATAGTATGTTGCTTATTGTTCATACGCGAAATTAAGATTCTAATCTTTTTAATAAATCGGGTAATTGACGTAATAAAGCATTACGCTTCAAATATTCACTATTAGGGGAAGCCGGTGTTCCACCAAGGACTTGCCCTTCTTTTCGAACGGTTTTAGTTACTCCAGATTGGGCAGTAACACTCGTTTTATCTGCTATGGTAATATGTCCAGCTACACCCACTTGACCTCCAATTAGGCAGTTTTTTCCGATTTTAGTAGAACCAGAAATACCAGTTTGGGCGGCTATTGCAGTGTTTGCACCTACTTCAACATTGTGTGCAATTTGGACCAAATTATCGATTTTAACCCCCTTTTGAATTAAAGTGGATCCCATGGTTGCGCGATCAATTGTCGTATTTGCACCTACACTTACGCCATCTTCGAGTACAACGTTTCCTAATTGTGGAATGGTTGAAAATGTACCATCAGGTTGAGGAGCAAAACCGAATCCATCTGAACCAATGACTGCATTTGCATGTATAGTGCAATTATTACCAATAATTGAATCATTATAAATAACTGCACCAGGATATATGACACAATGATTACCGATAGTTACATTATTTCCGATAGTTACATGCGCTGATATATAGGTGTCATTGCCAATAATACTACCTTTACCTATACTAGAAAATTGTCCTAAATAGAGATTTGAGCCTGTTTTAGCATTATCTGCAATAAAACTAGGGTGCTGAATACCTGTTTCTTTAATGCTCGTAAATTCTTGGTATTTTTGCAGTAAAATAGTAAAGGCTGCGTAAGGGTCTTTTACCTTGATTAAGGTAGCTAATGGTTTTTCTTTTAATACTAAATCGCTTGCAACAATGATGGCTGAAGCCTTAGATTGATATAAATAAGATTCGTATTTAGGGTTTGCCAAAAAGGATATACTACCTGATTCTCCTTCTTCAATTTTATTAAACGCCGTTATACTCGCTGATCCATCGCCATCTACTGTTCCTTTTATTAATTGTGCTATTTGATTAACAGTAAAGTTCATTCGGTCAAACGATGTTTAATTAAGGCAATGAGAATTTCCACTAGCTCAATTCTCCTTGCAAATATACGCTCTTTGGACAACAAAAATAGTATTTTTTTACAATCTTACTTAATGCTTGTATGGTCGGTAAATCTGATGCCTCGAGTAACTCGATTACCTGACCTTTTTTGTCGACCATTTTAATTGTATTGTCTCCCTGAACGTAGGCAGCATTAGAGGTAGAACCCTCTACAACAAAGTAGGATAGCTCTTCGTCTGTAATGCCATACTCTCGTTTAATATTTTCCTCAATCTCCACTCTTTTTGCCTTAGGGAGTGGCTGTGAGCCTAATTTGCAGGTAAATAATTTTCTAGCCAAAAAGTGAGTACATAAATGTTTGAGAATTTTATCGCTGGCATTTTTCCATTCCTTGATAGCTGCCCACACATCGTGATCATCTAATTCAGTGAAGGCAATTAAGAGACTTTCTTTGGTAGAAAACTCTTCCCAAGTGTAAGTACTTTTAAGGAAAGTCTTTAATGGGCTAGAACAGGGGAGTTTTTGGCCCTCTGAAATTAAGAATTTAGCCCTTCGTAAAATTTGAATTAACATGGTCTCAGCTGCGATGGCGGTTTTGTGTAAATAAACCTGCCAATACATTAAACGACGTGCCATTAAAAAGTTTTCGGTTGAATAAATCCCTTTTTCCTCAATGACTAATTGTTCATTATTCAAATCCATCATACTTAGTAATCGCTCAGAACCTATAAAACCTTCACGCACGCCTGTATAGAAAGAATCGCGACTTAAATAATCTAAGCGGTCTACATCCAACTGAGAAGATACTAATTGATGGAAAAATTTACGCGAATATTTGTTTTCAAAAATCTCGATGGCTAGGCTTAATTTACCCTTGAAATGTTGATTCAATTTCGCCATTAATAGGGTAGAGACATCTTCATGCTTTACCTCATTTAATAAAGTGTATTCTAATACATGAGAAAAAGGACCATGGCCAATATCGTGTAATAAGATAGCAATTTCTGCCGCTTCACGCTCTTCGGTGGAAATCGAATACCCTTTTGCTTTTAAATTATCTAAAACTTGATCCATTAAGTGCATGGCACCTAAGGCATGATGAAAACGTGTATGATGTGCTCCAGGATAGACAAACTCAGCTAAACCTAATTGCTTGATACGTTTAAGTCGTTGAAAATAAGGGTGATCGATCAATTCAAGAATTAATGGATTATTGATTTTAATAAAACCATAAATCGGATCATTAATAATTTTAGTCGGGTACATGGGATATTCTTTTCCGAAATTTAGCTAAAAAGGTTAGTATTCCTTAATTTTGTGTCACATTGAATTCCT
>CAILUB010000326.1 GCA_903837305.1 uncultured Cytophagaceae bacterium | reverse complement strand
GGCTATTATTCAAGTACTCAAATGTAAAATTCAAGGCGTTTATTTTAATTTTCAATAATTAGTTTTTTGACTAATTGTTTGTTTTCAGAACTAAGATAAACCAAATACATACCATTATTTTCTATAAAGTATTCCTTTTTGGATTCATTTAATGTTTCATCAACTACTATATTTCCTAATAAATCAATTATTTTGATTCTTGAAAATTCATTGAGATTAGTAACTGAAAAATTTCTTTTCGTTGGATTAGGATAAATTTCTACATCTACCTCTTTAATCTCGGACAAATTAAGACTTGCCTCATAACCTCTCAAGTTAATCTCAGCTATCGAAGTCCGAACGTCCTCAAAAGAACTAGAAGCAACAAATTTCAAATATCTTCCTGTTTTATTTTCAAATAGCACATATTGCCTTACACCTGTTTGAAAAAACTCTCCACTTGCCGCTTCTGTAGACCAATTTAAAGTATCATTACCAAAATAGATACTATAATTTTGAACCCTACCTTCCCATGGTGCAGAAGTGTTTTTATTAGCTGTATAATAGAACTCATTTATGGTATATGTATTCCCTAAATCAATGATAAATTCATGGGGTCTCACAAAATTATTTCCCCAAGGTACATGATAATAGGTTGTTAAATCCCCATCTATCGCTTTTTCAGGTTCATACCCAATTTGAGCGGGAGGAGCGGATATAACTTTCCATTTTTTTTGAGATATTTCTGTATAATGATTTGTATGTGGAGTTGGTATCGTAAAAACTAATTTAATCTTATCATCTCCGATTATTTGAATATCTTTTATCTCAATTCCAGATTCTGTTCCATCCCACCATTTTGAATTAGGAGCTGTATTATTATTGAAAACATTTCCAGGTAAATAAACATCCTTTTTTTCAAATCCATTTGAAATAGAAGATTCTATTTCATATAAACCATCTGCTTGCAAAATAGAATGTTTATAGTGTTTCATTGGTGTCCTATCTTGAAATCGATTGGAGGTGCTTACTTTCGTATCTGTATGCCAAATTAATAACCCAATTGGAACTGGAAACTTTTTATTGCCTAGTGTTGACTGCTTTCTTACTTCTAAGGTAAAATATTCAAGTGAATCATGTATATTCCTAAAAACTATTACGCTGTCTCCATCTGCTCTTAAGGTAACACTATGTGTACCCGTTTTATATTCTAATATAGTACCCCATTTTTTTTCAACAAGGAAAGGTCCGCCAATTGGCTCTACCTCTGTCTCTCCTCCAGACATTAGTGATAAATAAGAAGTCCCTCCAGAATCATAATCAGTATCGTAAGTGTCAGGTAACCAAAATATAGCATGTGCTGATTCGTGTAAAGGGATAAACATATTATCGACAGTATGCCAAGGTGCCTTAAACACTGAACCATAAATAGAATGTATTATTTTGCCATTTGAAAGTGTCCAATTTGGATAATGAGCGGCACCTGTTACGACAGATCTATATTTATTACAAATAATCATTACTGAACTCACCCCTCCAAATTCATTTTTGGTAAGTAAATCCCAATTATAAGTAGGATTATTTTTAATTATTGACTCCAAAGCATCTTTCCAAAATAATAAATAGTCATCAAAAGAAATTGAATCGTAATAGGTTGAAGGTTTTGGGGCAGTGTAGTAAAAAATATCATGGTGCATTACAACATTTCTTCTTGTTTGTTCGTACCAATATTTTCTAAAAGTCCTTTTAATTTCTGCTTCTTGATAATTTACTCCGTTTAATAAACTATCTAATCTTTGCTGATTAAATGTTGCTGGAACATCTGGAAATTCAATATAAACAGCTAACCCATTCAAAGGTGTGTTTGC
>CAILUB010000325.1 GCA_903837305.1 uncultured Cytophagaceae bacterium | reverse complement strand
TAAATGCATTGGGATCAGCTAACAGTTTTATACTTTGTTCAATCGGTTCATCGGTATCCGAAATTCCAATGGCATCTATTTGTGAAAAACCTTTCACTCGCATGGAATTAAAAGAAATTTTAAGACTCTTTAGCCGAAAATTAGTTTTTGTCGGTAAACGAATAGTGGTTACCTGAGATCCAGAAGTATTATATCCTGCAGTAAATGATTTTAAGGGGTATATTTTGTTATTCTGATCTAAACCTTCCACAGAATTGATCGTTCCGGCACCATAATTCTCGAATATAGCCACTTGTTTAATGGCCATTAATGTATCAAATGAGACAATTATATACTCACCATCGGGATTATCGGGTGTGAGGGTTTGCCAAGCACTAGGACTAGCCACCATTTTAGGATATTTACTCGGTCGACCTAAGGCGTGTAAAGCGCGAAATTCTTTTCCTAATAAAGGATCTTTGTACTCACTAGAAACGGAAATAACCTGAGACGCCCATTTAACTTTTTGAGCAAAAGTAGCGGAGGAAACAAAAATCAACAAGATGCAGATTCTGAAACCCATAAAATTAATTTGCTACAGACAATAATTCTGCGATGGTAGCTTTAGGGTCATCTGAAGCGAACACAAAACTACCTGCCACTAATACATTCGCACCCGCTTGATATAAATCAGCAGCATTTGCCTTGGTGACACCACCATCTATTTCTATCTTCAACGTATAATTTCCAGCGTTAGCAGCCATCAGAGCTAGGCGCTTTGTCTTGCTAATCGCATTCGGAATAAATTTTTGACCTCCAAAACCCGGATTTACGGACATAATTAAGGCTAAATCCAAATCAGCAATGATGTCTTGGTATACTTCTACCGGCGTACCTGGATTAATCGCCACACCAGCTAAACAACCAGCATCTTTAATCTGCTGAATGGTACGGTGTACATGAGGACAAGCCTCATAGTGAACAGTGATGACTTTAGCTCCTGCTTTAGCAAACGTCGTAATATATTGCTCCGGCTTTTCGATCATTAAATGAACGTCAAGCACTTTAGTAGCGACATTATTAATGGCTTCCAAAACCGGAAAACCAAAAGAGATATTAGGAACAAAAACCCCATCCATCACATCAATGTGAATCCAATCTGCTTTAGATTCATTCAACATTTGTACTTCAGAACCTATGTTTAAAAAATCACAGGCTAAAACGGAGGGGGCGATGATCAAATTTCTCATACAACAAAGGTATAAAATATTCCTAAACCTTGTTTCACGCTTGATTCCAATTGAATTAAGTTTTAATTTCGATTATGGATATAAATCAGCGGATGGATGAGCTCATTGAGAAGATCAATCTCTATAATGAGGCCTATTATCAACAGAATGAAAGCATTATTTCGGATCAATCATTCGATTTATTACTCGCTGAGTTAATCCAATTAGAACAAGCTAATCCACTTTTTGCGCGTTTGGATAGCCCTACTCAAAAAGTAGGTGGCACCATTACGAAAGAATTCAAATCCGTCACCCACCAATTCCCGATGTTATCGTTAGGAAATACCTATAACGAAACGGATTTACGGGATTTTGATGAGCGGGTTAAAAAAGGGTTAGAAGGAGAGAAATTCGAATACGTATGTGAGTTGAAATTTGACGGGGTAGCCTTGTCGTTTTGGTACACAAACGGCGTTTTACAAAAAGGGGTAACAAGAGGAGATGGAACGCGAGGAGATGATATTACGGCGAATGTAAAGACCATCAAAAGTTTACCCACCCGCGTTAATTCCACCATTTTACCTTCCACCTATGAAATAAGAGGAGAGGGCTATATGCCAATCACTTCCTTTGATCGAATTAATGCGGAAAAATTGGCCAAAGGGGATCAACCATTAGCCAATCCTCGCAACGCAGCTTCGGGAACTTTCAAAATGCAGGATTCTGCTGAAGTTGCTCTAAGAGAAATGGAATGCTTTATTTATTCCTATTTAGGTAATGAGAATCCTTTCAACAGCCATTCAGAGGCATTAGAACATTTAAAATCAGTTGGATTTAGTGTTTCACCTACGTATCGTGTTTGTTCTTCGATTGATGAAGTATTAACCTATATCGAGGGTTGGGCTGAGAAAAGAAATGATTTACCCTTAAATACGGATGGGATTGTCATTAAAGTCAATGATTTTGGACAACAAGAACGATTAGGTTTTACGGCCAAATCACCTCGCTGGGCTATTGCCTTCAAATACCCGTCTGAAATTGCACGAACTCGTATTAACTCCGTTTCATACCAAGTAGGACGAACAGGAAACGTAACGCCGGTAGCCAATCTGGAACCTGTTTATTTAGCGGGAACAGTTATCAAACGTGCCTCCATTCACAATGCGAATGAAATGGAACGTCTCGATTTAAGAGAAGGAGATACCGTTTTCATCGAAAAAGGGGGTGAGATCATACCAAAAATCACAGGCGTAGATACTTCCGCTCGAAAAAATGGTGACGCTTTTGTATTCCCACATCTATGCCCATCGTGTTCCACTGAATTAATTCGTCTAGAAGGAGAAGCAAATCACTATTGTCCGAATGATACCGGATGTCCTCCTCAAATCAAAGGCAAAATAGAGCATTTCATTGCCCGAAAAGCATTGAACATCGAAAACTTAGGGACAGAGACCGTCGACTTATTATTTGAAAAAGGGATCGTTCAAAACATAGCCGATTTGTATGATTTAAACGCAGAGAAATTCATCGGTTTAGAAGGGTTTCAGTCTAAATCGATTCAAAACATACTTTCCAGCATTGAAAAATCAAAGCAAATCCCATTCCGTCAAGTTCTATTTGGACTAGGTATACGTCACGTGGGAGCCACCATTGCGGAGAAATTAGTCCTGCATTTTCATTCGTTAGAAAACTTAGCGCAGGCTGCCCTTGAAGAATTAATCGCTATTCCTGAGATTGGGGAACGGATTGCCCTTAGTGTTTTAGAATACTTTGAAAATGAAGAAAATAGAGCCATCATCGATCGCCTGAAATGTGCGGGTGTTCAGTTTGTAGAAGAAATAAGAGAAATAGTTTTAGAAACAACGGCCTTAGAAGGTAAAACTTTTGTAATTTCGGGTGTATTTACACATTTCGAACGAGATGAATTAAAAGCAAAAATTATGGCTAACGGCGGAAAGGTCGTTTCCAGTATTTCTGCTAAATTAGATTACCTAGTTGCTGGCGAAAATATGGGGCCTGCGAAACTAGAAAAAGCCAATTCATTATCCATACCCATTATATCGGAAGACGAGTTTTTAGCCCTCCTCTCTTAATTATGCAATCATTACCTAAATTTCACGGCGTTGCGCCAGCTTTAGTTACTCCCATGAACGAGGATCGTTCTATTAATTGGAATGGCTTAAAGAAATTAATTCACCACGTGAGCACCGGTGGAGTGGATTATTTAGTAGTTCAAGGGACTACAGGAGAGTCAGCAACTACAACTTCCGATGAAAAGAAAAAGATAGTTTCAACCATTCAAGAAGCAAATACAAAAAACTTACCCATCGTTTATGGATTAGGTGGAAACAATACGGATTCGTTGATTAATCAAATCAAACAAACGTCATTTGAGGGTATTGATGCCATTTTATCTGTTTGTCCTTATTACAATAAACCAAGTGCGAGAGGTGTCATTGCTCATTATGAAGCAATTGCAGATGCTTGTCCAGTGCCTGTAATCATGTACAATATTCCAGGTAGAACAGGGATTAATATGTCCGCTGAAACGGTATTAAAGCTTTCGGAACATAAAAATGTTATTGGTATTAAAGAAGCATCTTGCATTATCGAGCAATGCATGGAGATTGCTTACCACAAATCAGACGATTTTTTACTTATTTCTGGAGATGATGTTCAAGCCGTTCCTATTATTTCTATTGGAGGTGTGGGTGTTATGTCCGTGATTGCGAATGCATTTCCACAACAGTTTACAACGATGATTCACCAGGCATTGGCAGGGGATTATCGTTCAGCCCAAAAAGAATTAGGCAAATTTCTAACCATCGATCCGTATTTGTACGAAGAGGGGAATCCAGTGGGAGTGAAGAAATTATTAGAGAATCAAGGTTTGTTTGGTGCTCAGGTTCGTATGCCATTAGCTAGCGCATCCGCTGAGTTAGGACAAAAATTAGCACAAATTAGTCTACAAGAAGGTTTAAATAAATAATATTCTATGTTTGTACACGTTGTAAATTTTTGGTTAAAAAAAGGTTTAAGTCAGGAGGATATCGACTTATTTGAGGCAGGGGTTCAATCACTTGCGGATATTGAAACGGTGGATGTATTTAGCGTAGGTAAACCGGCTAAAACTGATCGTCCCGTCATCGACCGTTCATATGATTATTGTTTATTAACTACATTCGAAGAAGAGAAGGGACATGATTATTACCAAACTGCTCCAATTCACTTAGAATTCATCAAAAATTGTGCCCACCTTTGGGATAAAGTATTAATCTATGATTCAGAAAGCATGTAAGCTTCTTCTTGTATTAGCTGTAGTTGGATGTTCTAAACATGTTAAGCCGACTTCGTATTATTCGAATGATTTTAAAAATGGTGGAGTCGAACGCCATGATGGATTGGGTTTCGAAATACCTGTTAAATACGATATTGATGTAGTCTATTTCAATGAAACTCCTAAGCAAAGTTATGAGGACATTGAAACAATAAAAATGTCTGGTGAAGTTCCATTAGAAGACAAGCAGACTCAAAATGGCAAAATGCTTTACCGTGGTAACCACCAAGATAAAAAGCAGGAGATACTTCGTCAAATGGTCGAAAAGGCCATGGATTTAGGCGCCACGGCACTAATTGATGTTAAATACTCTGTTTATAGCACACAGACAGCTAATGGATTTACCTTTACTGGAAAAGCGGTTCGTTACGTGTTGAAATAAAACGGTAAGCTTCTAAATTAGAAATTAATACGGGACCTCTAGATCCAGTAAATCTAATTTGGAAGCTTTTTAAGTTACGCTCCTTAAATGTGATCATTCGCTTGTGTCCAATCGTGCCAGCCTTGATCACTTCCTTTCTCCCTGCATCATCTACTAATTCTACTTCAAAACTGCTTACTCGCTGGCCTAAGGCAATAGGTTCTTGTAATAGAATGGTATTTATGCTTAAAGGGGTTTTCAATTCAACCATAATTTCATTCTTTCTTGGAGATGCCATCCAAAAAGTTGAATTCTTGCCATCGAATAAGGGATCATTTGCATTTTTCTTTAAAAGATTAACAAGCGACTTTGCCCGAATCGCTGCAAATCCCATCAAAGAAGCTGAATCATTTTCATGAATCAATCCACGTGTATCAACTGGAATATTCAACAAAAGATTTGCGTTACGACCTACAGAGGCTGCATAGATCTTCAATAAGGAATCGGGACTCTTAACTTTATCGTCTTGATCCGGATGGTAGTACCAACCTGGTCGAATAGATACATCCACTTCAGGAGAAACCCAATGTGTCCCATTTTCTTGACCATTTCTATAATTGTCAAAATCAGGACACCCTGGATAAATCTTGTCACGTAGAATGGGACTCCACATGGTATCATATGCATAGCCTCTTTCATTTCCGACCCATCGAATATCTGGCCCAGCATCTGAAAATTGTACCGCATTCGGTTGGTATTTATTCACTATTGAATGAAATAAATTCCAATCATATACTTGTTTCTTGCCATTCGGACCCTCACCATTCGCTCCATCGTACCAAAACTCAAAAATAGGACCGTAATTAGTTAACAACTCTTCCTGCATTTTGGCATACACTTGGTTATAATCATCCGTTCCATAGGCCGGGTGAAAACGATCCCAAGGCGATAAATAGATTCCGAGCTTTAATCCATATCTCCGGCAGGCTTCAGATAAATCTTTAACAACATCGCCTTTTCCATTCTTCCATGGGGACTTAGCCACAGAGTGTGTGGTATATTTAGATGGATAGAGTGCAAAC
>CAILUB010000324.1 GCA_903837305.1 uncultured Cytophagaceae bacterium | reverse complement strand
TTACCAATCATCATCTCTACTCTATACTCTCCTATCTATAATCTAAACCACTATACCATCGCCCCCGGCGATTCCAACTTTGAACTTTGAACTTTGCTCTTTGAAATTTGACCCTAGCGATTCCAACATTAACCATTCACCATTCACCATCCCACTTATACGTACTTTAATTTGACTAACCTCACCCCCACTCCATTCTTCCTCAAAAAATCATGCCAAAAATACTGAATAGCCGATAAATGGTCATTGGGGGATTTCACTTCGACGAAGGCAAATTCATCGCCCTTTTGGATAAATAAATCAGGGAAGCCCTTCACGTGTGTACCTAGATGTTCCCACAGGTATTGAGAAATGGCCGCTAGCCCATCGGTAGGCATCACCTGTAAAAACCGTTCCATCAACTCAAAATCGAGGGAATACCAATCGACTAAGGGATTCATAGCACCTTGATTTGCCTCAGCGCGCGAGCGCAAAAGGGCCATTAATCCCACACGATCTGACAATAAATACAAGGGCAATTCCCCCGCAAAACTTTCCTTACCGTAGTGGCTAGGTGCCCATTGAAAAGGGTGATGAAAGCCTTCTTTTCGGTCGGCGAAAATCAAATCCCAAGCGAAAAGTCCTAGGAAATTTCGCCAAATCTGGTTCTCCGTAAAAGCCGCATAATAGCCCTCAGATTGAAAATGGGCCACTACACCCGCTTCCACTTGACCTATGTATTCTAGTGAAATTTCAATCAACTCAGCTTGCTTTAGCGAGGCAGTTACTTGTTTGATGGATTTTTTAGAGGCTTGTTTGGCCAAAAAGTCTTCGAAAAAATGAATCTCCGTAGGCGAAACACATACCTCTAAACCCACTCGAGCCCAGTTTATGGCTTCCTCTATCTCCCCCATTTTCTGCAAAACACGCACGCGACGCTCTAAAGAGGCACCCGTTAAGGAAACCTCATATACTTCTAAAGCCTCTACATAGGCCTTTTCGCGCTCTAAAAGACGCCCTAAAGCATAGCACGTTTTTTCAAAGGCACGAATAGAAGGTTCTAACAAGGATTCCACCAGCGACAACATATGCACCCGCCAAGAAGCCAGCATCTCATCCGCACTAACGGAGGTTGTATAAAACCACTCCCTCCACATCGAGATGGCCCATTTTTGTTCAGCCTCTTCCCTGGTTTGAAAGTAGGGTTTCAAGTCCTCTTCTTGCACCTCCACAAAGGCTCGATGCCCTAAATCGCGTACCACGAAGTCTGTCAAATCTCGTGATCGTGTCCCAAAAAACAAGAACTGAAGGAAAGCAAACACTTCCATGCGAATAGGAGCCACCAACCCAGCAGAAAAAGCAGCGATTAAATCAGCCGAAGAAACGAGTGCCGCAGCCTCTTCTTTCGAAGCCGAACTAGGGATTTTGAGACCTTGTTTTTTGGCCAAAGAAACACATTCCTGTTTCGTAAAAATCAATTCTACTCCGTCTGAAACTTCTGCTAGAAAACCGGATGCAAGTAAATCATTCAACGGAGTTGCTAAATCCCCTATTTCTGGAT
>CAILUB010000323.1 GCA_903837305.1 uncultured Cytophagaceae bacterium | reverse complement strand
ACCACGTATGGTTTGGGTGTTGTTTTGGGTCAAAGCGTTGAATGAAATCAACAAAAGAATGGATAGGAAACGCCACATAGGAGGATGATTAGTAAATAATTAAAGCAGAATTGCTTATTATTCACTTAGATGATCCAAGCAAAGAATTCCTTCTTAAGTGTTTAAAAAATAACAAACCAAATTCGCCCATTCTTCCTCCAGCGAATAGTTCGGCCGCGTTTTCTTAGCGCGGGCATACCAATAATCTGCATTCCAAATGTCCCCCTCCTTCCGGTGTAAATAAGCATGCACCCAAGCAGAATCACGGTCACCGAGCTGATCGATTAACGAATGGGCTTGATCCCAATCGCCTTTCGCGTCGAACCAAAGGCTTTTTAGGATTGTCGAAAGCTGCGGATCTGGTGCGGATTGCGACAAGGATTCTTTGAATGATTTCATTTATTAGCTAGGCAAACGACGTCCGTATCGATCAATTCTAATGACAAAACCATGTCCTTCACCGCATCTTTGTATTTCTTAAAATGCGGCGTTAGAATATGAGACTGATAAGCTTCCGCACTCGCATAAACTTCAAAAATAATGATGCTCGTCGCATCTTTTTTATCCGCCACTGCTGTGTAAGATAATACGCCAGGTTCGACTTTTATAGCTGTATTCATCTGCTCTTTTAAAAGTGATTTATAGGCCTCGAGTTGCTTCGCATCGACTTTGATTTTCGCAATTCGGTGCATGCGATTTGATTCCTGAGCTTGGATTTGGCCAACGAAAAACAGGAACAGAAGTGTGAATACTAGCTTCATTAGTTGATAATATGAATGATAAGACTTCGAGAAATGCTTTTATGCTATAACTTTATCCCCCACGTTTTATTCAATTTTCTGCCGAGCAATGCATTTGCATCAGCGTCCGTGAATTTTTCAGTTGTTGGATTCCAGGTCAACGATTTATTTACCTCATAGGCAATGTTTCCGATGTTACAAACCGAGGCAGTTCTGTGACCAATCTCTACATCGCAAATTGGCAGGGTGCGTTTGCGCATCGCAGATAAAAAGTCCTTGTAGTGATTCGTGCTTTCGTAAACGTGCTTTTCATTTGGCCCAATAATACGATCCTTTAAGGCCGCATTGGATGTTTCTAACTTCTTTCTTTGCACACGTAAGCTTCCTTCGGTACCCACAAACTCGATGGCATTATTCCACTCCCAAGGCTGGTGTGTCATCGTAATTCCGTTCGCATAAGTGTAGGTCAAAAACTCATTTCCATTCGTTTTAGGAGCATCCACTCGTACGGGGCCACTTCCGTCCATATCAATTGCCCATTGAACAATATCAAACATGTGAGCACCCCAATCGGTCATGCCTCCGCCGCCAAATTCCTTGTATTTTCTCCAATTAGGGAACACATCTTTTGAAATAGGGGGAGCTAATTCAGAGTTAAACGAAACCACGTCATTAGGTCCTAGCCACTTCTCAAAATCCAATCCAGTAGGTAATTCTTCTGCCAATAAATTATAGCCTGTTGGAGGGGGGCCCACATTCACTTTAATGGATTTCACTTCCCCTATGTAGCCATTACGTATTAACTCGGCAGTTTGT
>CAILUB010000322.1 GCA_903837305.1 uncultured Cytophagaceae bacterium | reverse complement strand
GGCTTACTTCCGAAATAATAGGCAGTAATTCCTGCAATGCAAAGGCCCAGAAAAAGGATTATTCTATTCATTGCCTAGGCCAAAATCGGTTTAATTACTTTCCCGAAAACATCAGTCAAGCGAAAATTTCGTCCTTGGAAAGGGAACGTAAATTCTTCGTGGTTGATGCCTAAGCAGTGCAAAATAGTCGCCTGAAGGTCATAAATAGACGTCTTCCCGTTTACCGTCGCATAGCCTAAGTCATCGGTTTCGCCTAGCGACATACCCGGTTTAATTCCACCGCCTGCTAGCCACATGGTAAACGCCTCCGTATGGTGATCGCGACCAAAATAACCTTGCGCTTTTCCCTCCCTATTTTCTTGCATGGGCGTACGGCCAAACTCTCCACCCCACACCACTAACGTTTCTTCTAACAGGCCACGCTGTTCTAAATCTATTAATAAGGCCGAAACCGCTCTATCTGTTTCTAAGCATTTTTGATGCAAACCATAATCCACCGATTCATTTTTTCCTGTTCCATGCATATCCCAGCCCCAGTCAAATAACTGCACGAAGCGAACCCCTTTTTCCACCATTTTTCTAGCCAGCAAACAGTTATTTGCAAAGGATTCTTTCCCTGGATTTGTCCCATATAATTGGTGGATATAGTCTGGTTCTTTGCTGATGTCCATCACATCTGGAACGGAGCTTTGCATCTTGTAGGCCATCTCATATTGTGCAATTCTTGCAACGGTTTCCGGGTCCCCAAATTCCTGATAGGTTTCCTGATTCACCGCATTAATGGCATCGATACTGGCCTTACGTATATCGGATGTCAAGCCGTCTGGATTTTTAATGAATAGGACAGGTTCTCCGGCAGAGCGACATTGCACTCCTTGGTAAACAGAGGGGAGAAATCCACTTCCCCAGGCAGATTTTCCGGCGTCTGGATTCTTTCCTCCAGAAGCAAGTACCATGAAAGAAGGTAGGTTTTCATTCTCAGATCCTAGTCCATAAGACACCCATGACCCAATAGAAGGCCGGCCCAAGCGCGCCGATCCCGTATGCATGAGTAATTGGGCAGGTGCGTGATTAAATTGATCCGTATACATGCCCTTCAAGAAGGTAATTTTATCTGCTTGGGTGGCTAGATGTGGCATGTGGTCTGAAATCCAATGGCCCGCACTTCCTCGTTGAAGGAAATTAGCTTTAGGGCCTAATAAATTAGGAACCCCGCGAATGAAGGCGAATTTTTTCCCTTCCAGTAACTCTTTGGGGCATTCTTTTCCATCAAATTTGGCTAACAGAGGCTTGTAGTCAAACAACTCTAGTTGCGATGGCGCCCCAGCCATGTGTAAAAAGATGACCGACTTCGCTTTTCCGAAATGGGGCGGGATTCTAATGGACGTTTGTTGTGATGTAGCAGGAGATTGACAATTCCACAAAGCAGAACCGAAGGCAAGAGAGCCTATCCCCGTACCCAACGACTGTAAAAAATGTCGTCTGGTAGCCAAATTGGCTTCTTTTTCGATCGCTTCTTTTACTAATTTGTCCATTCTGCCTGAATCAGGATACAAGCGGATAAGCCGCAATTTCAAATATACGATTTTGCATAATATATAAGTTAAATTTTATAATTTCAGGCTAAAATACTACAATCATGAAAAAGCTATTCCTATTAATTTTGATACCCTTTATGTTTCAAGCTAAACCACTTCGTGTCGGTGTTGCCGGCATGACCCATGGACATGTGGGACAAGTATATTCAGCCATTAAAAACCCTCAGCAAGATGTGATAATTGTTGGTTTTGCAGAACCCAATAAGGCATTAGCCATGTCACTTTTAAAGGAGCAAAATCTGCCAGATTCTCTTTGGTTCCCTTCCTTAGAAGCCTTAATAGCTAAAACGAAGCCTGAGGCCGTTGCCGCATTCAATAGTATTTTTGAACACCTGGAAGTCGTAAAAACGTGCGCGCCTAAAGGAATACATGTGATTGTAGAAAAGCCTTTGGCCGTGAACATGGATCATTTAAATCAGATGAAAGCGCTCGTAGCCAAACACCCCATACATTTACTGACTAATTTCGAAACGACTTGGTACTCGTCTCATGCGAAAATGTGGCAGATGGCGAAGGAGGAGAAAACACTTGGGACCATTCGCAAAGTGGTGATCATGGATGGTCATCGCGGACCTAAAGAAATTGGATGTGCTCCTGAATTTCTACATTGGTTGACAGATCCTGTCATGAATGGGGGTGGGGCGATTATTGATTTTGGCTGTTATGGCGCAAACATCATGACCTGGCTAATGGATGGCAAGAGACCGCTTTCCGTGACGGCAGTGACGCAGCAATTGAAACCCGATGTGTATCCGAATGTGGATGATGAAGCGAGCATTATTTTGACATATCCGGATTGCCAAGCGATCATTCAAGCGTCTTGGAATTGGCCTTTTGACCGAAAGGATACCGAATTATATGGGACTAAAGGAATTCTTGTAGCCGACAAAACTAATAAGATGCGCTATGTGAAAGGAGATCGATTTGGGGAGGAAGGAATGATTTCTTTAAACCCATTACCTCACGAAGTTTCTGATGTGTTCCCTTATTTAGCGGCGGTTGTTCAAGGTCGAATTAAACCCAAAAAAGATTTATCCTCCTTCGAAATTAATCAAGTAGTGGTAGAGATTTTATCAGCCGCGAGGGAGTCCGCGAAAACAGGTAAGGCGGTTCAATTAAAGAACTAATTCGAGTCCCATTACACCTATTAATCCCATGACCGCGAGTATGGTTTCCATGATGGTCCAGGAGCGCAAGCTGTTTTTGATGGATACGCCGAAGTACTCTTTATAAAGCCAAAAACCGGCATCATTTACGTGTGACAAAACCATCGAACCTGCGCCTATACTTAGGGCCAACAGGTTTGGATTTGTACCCGAGGACGCTAATAAGGGCAAAATCAATCCGGCTGTGGTGATTCCAGAAACGGTGGATGAACCAGTCACAATCCGTAAAACGGCGGCAATTCCCCAGGCAATGATCAAGGGATTCAAGGCTGAATCTTGTGTAAGCGAATGTAAGGCATCCCCCACGTGCATTTCTTGAAGTACTTCTTTAAATGCGCCCGCCCCACCGAAGGTTAGCATCAGCGGAGACACTTCTTTGATGGATTCCACCAGCCATGCACTAATTTTCACCCAGGTAATTCCACGCCTGATTCCGAGTACATACACCGCGGCGAATACGGATACCAAAAGGGCAACCATAGGTTCGCCCAGTAATTCAATGACAGGTAATTGAACGAATGATTTAATTGCAATCAGCACCACAGGGAGTAATAAAATAAATAGACTCTGTGCTACACTTGGGTTTTGGCCTACTTCATCTGCCTCCACAAATGACATGGGGGTAGCTGGAATGTTTTTTAACGTTTTCCCAAACAACCAGCCAGATGCTAACATAGCCGGAATCGAAATCAGAATACCATAACCAAGAGTCGCCCCCATTTCAGCTCCAGGCAAATGCGTCACTAAATAATAGGGCGCGGGATGCGGAGGCAGAAAACCTTGCGTAATGGAAAGGGAAGCCAGCATGGGAATTCCTAAGTAAACGGGAGGTAATTGATAGCGTTCTGCGGTCGACAACACGAGCGGTGCAAGCAAAAGAAATGCAACAGAAAAGAAAAGTGGAAGGCCTACAATAAATCCGATTACCATGAAGGCAACAGGTAGGTTTTTGGGCCCAAATAAACGAACAAAATACTCAGATAAAACAAAGGTTGCCCTGCTTTTCGCGACCATCTTACCTAACATCGCCCCTAAAATGATGATGGGGATAATGGACCCTAAGGTGCCGCCTATTCCCTTTTGAATGGCAGCGATAGTCTGTTCAGTGGAAAGCGAGCCTGCCATTCCAAGGCCTAAAGAAACGACTAAGAAGGAGATAAATGGCTGAAGTTTCAGGACCGAAATCAGGGTCACTAATACCAATATAGCCATGCCGATCAGAAGCCAAATACTCATATTGAGGAATCGATTTTTACAAATATAGGATAATTTTGTCGACGAAAGCTTTGGATTCAATCGACGAAATGGCAACCTGAATGGCGCTTCTGTGTGGAACTTTGTACAATCAAAATAAAACGACAAAAATGAAAAAATACCTACCCATTTTAGCAGCGGCTATGTTATTCACCTCATGTAAAGAAGACGAGGAAATTGTGCCTACAGATGACAACGAATTAATCACACGTGTAGAATTAACCTTTACGGATAACGCTACCAATGCATCTACCAAATATACTTTTCAGGATAAAGATGGCGACCCGAAGACAGCTCCTGAAAAGTTTGATAAAATTGTATTAAGCAATGGCGCAACTTACACGATGGGGATCGAAGTTTTTGATGATACCAAATCTCCAGTAGCGGATATTACAGAGGAAATAGATGAAGAGTCAGATGTGCATTTATTTGTATTCAAAACCACACCAGCGACTTTATTAAAGACGACAATTCAAGATGTAGATAAGAATGGGTTGCCTATTGGCCTAACTACGAAAGTAGTAGCCTCCTCCTCTGCTGGTACGGGTAAATTCAATGTGTTATTGAAACATCAGCCTGTTTTAAATGGAGTTAAAGTGAAGACAGGACAAGAAGCGGGAGGAAGTACCGATATTGATCTTTCATTTGATGTCGAAGTGAAATAAAGCTTCTTGAAAGCGTTGAATTAAAGCCCTCAATGGAGGGCTTTTTTTATGGCTAGCCTACAAGGCGTTCGTAGATTAAATAATTATTTCATTAATTTGGGCTAAATAGAAATAAGACGAATGAAAAAAGCAATTCTCCTTAGCTGCGCTCTAATGGCAGCTACTTTTTTAAGCCATGCTCAATCGGGCAAAGCTCCAGCCGCTATACAGCCTAAACCTGCCGATTCCTCATCTGCTAAAAAGCCTGCATCGAAGACTAAATCCTACGATCAAGTCATCACAAAAGAAGCCAAATCTAAGAAAGGCTTATTCAACACCCACCAGGTAGGCGATAAGTTTTATTTCGAAATCCCGAAGAAACATTTGGGGAAAGACATGTTATTAGTCAGCCAAATCGCCAAACTTCCAAGTGGTATCGGCGGAGGCTATGTCAATGCGGGAACGTCCTCTCGGGAGCAATTGATTGTGTGGGAGAAATTCCAAGAAAAAATCATGATCAAAATCAAATCCTACGCGTCGGTTGCAGCAGATTCATTGCCTATCAGCTTGTCAGTAAAGGCAAACAATTATGAGCCTACATTATACATGTTTGACATTGAAACCTACAGCAAAGATTCAGCTAATGTGGTAATCGATGTGACTAAATTTTATAGCAGTGACATTCCAGCAATGAGCGCTTTAGATGCCTCTTTACGCGTAACACACGG
>CAILUB010000321.1 GCA_903837305.1 uncultured Cytophagaceae bacterium | reverse complement strand
TATCTACGGTTAGTGATGAGGAAATTAGAATGATTCAAAACAGATTAAATAACAGACCCAGAAAACGATTGGGGTTCAAAACACCAGCAGAGGTGTTACATCAATCACTCAAGCGCGTTGCGCTTCGAACTTGACTCCTCCTATAATTATATTAAATGAGAGTTGTATTTACTATATAACTATTTCTTGCATTGAAAGCATTATTTTTAGGTTTAAATTCGAAGGATTTAAACATATGAATGTTTCAGAGGTCTCCTAACTTATAGTAAGTTCGGTACCACTTTACAAATTGGGCTACACCTTCTTTAACAGATGTATTTGGTTTGAACCCAACCCAAGCCTCTAGTTCATCAGTGTTTGCGGCTGTAGCTGGAACGTCGCCAGGTTGAATTGGCATATATTTTTTTATGGCTTTTACTCCGAGTTCATTTTCAAGCGCACCTATGTAGTCAATTAATGGAGTGGGCTTATTATTCCCAATGTTAAATAGCCTATAGGGGGCGTCGCTAGTTGCGGGATCTGGCTTGAATGAATCAAATATTGAATTAGCTGTAGCTGGCTTATCTGCAACACGAATTATTCCTTCTACGATGTCATCAATAAATGTAAAGTCGCGCATCATGTTCCCACTATTAAATACTTCAATTGGTACCCCTGCGAGGATGGATCTAGTAAAAATGAACAATGCCATATCGGGCCGGCCCCATGGACCATAAACCGTGAAGAAACGGAGGCCAGTTGTTGGTAAATTAAAGATATGACTATAAGTGTGAGCCAAGAGTTCGTTGGACTTTTTCGTTGCGGCGTAGAGACTAACAGGATGATCTACGTTATGGTGTTCACTAAAGGGTAGATTTGTATTGCTACCATATACGCTTGAGCTACTTGCGTATACTAAATGTTCAATAGAATTATTTCTGCACCCTTCTAGAATATTTGTAAATCCGACAATGTTTGAATTTATATATGCTTGAGGATTGTGAAGAGAGTAACGGACACCAGCTTGTGCAGCCAGATGTATAACAGCACTTGGTTTTACTTGCTCAAAAAAAATTCTTATAGAATCGTTGTCAGAGACATCAATATTATTAAAATAGAAGGCTTCATGGGTCTGTAATCTCGCCAAACGAGCGTATTTAAGATTTACATCATAGTAATCATTAAGATTGTCAATTCCAATAACAATGTCGCCACGTGTTAAAAGACGCAGACATACATGCATACCAATAAAACCTGCAGCACCAGTGATTAGCCATTTCGTCTGTTTCGTCATAATTAATCAATTCACAAAAAAATAGTGTAGTGACTTGTAGAAGTACAAGACAATTCGTAGATAAGAAAATAATTATCTAAAAAATTCATATTTGGAGTTGTCATTTTTGGCATGTGTTGAAAAATTATTTACGTACGTGTTTAATGGTTTGGCATTCCCCCAATACCTTAGACACTCTTCATAGCGCAATTTTACGCTTCTCGAATTCAAGGGGGCTGAGTTGATCGAGATGCTTGTGGCGTCGAACGCGATTGTAGAGACCCTCGATGTAATCAAATATGTCTGACTTGGCCTCAGCCCGTGTGCTGTAAATCCGCTTCTTAACCCTTTCGCTTTTTAAGCTACTTAAGAACGACTCAGCTACTGCGTTGTCTGAACAGTTGCCACTACGGCTCCTGCTCAGACTTTAATGCTTGTGTACGCCTCAACATGACAGTTTAGCAAAGTACCAGTGTTAAGATAACGTCAATAAACAGGCAAAGAGATTTTTATCATGGTAGCTTTTTACTCAATGGGAATCATGAATTACTGCAGTCATGACCCAGGATGTGCTCTCGTCAAGGTCGACGGTAGCAACTTCGATTTCATTTTTGCAGAGGAAGGGTTTTTATCAAGGAAAAAAAAATCGTATCAGTTTCCATTGCGTTCCATGAAGTATTGTTTAGATTATTTTGGTATCAACTTAGAGCGATTAGATGTATTAACCCTTGATTTTATGGATCATCAAAGGGCCTATAGAACTTCAAATAACTACCGTTTGTTAGCTGGTGATTTTATAAGATCTAGACTTAATATCGATCCAATAAAAATTAAATATGCTAGTTCACACCACTTTGCACATGCGCTCACTGCTTACTGGCCTTCGGGATTCGATGATGCTGCTGTTCTTGTAGTCGACGGACTGGGAAGCAAGCAGCAAACGCATTCAGTTTTTCATATGAACAATACCGGTAAAACAGATTTACTCTTTGAGCAAAAAGGGGTCGGAATTGGCGCTTTATATTCCTTAGGCACTAGTTCGCTAGGGTTCGATTCAGGAGAAGAAGGTAAAGTAATGGGGCTCGCACCATATGGAAAAGATCATGAGGAGTTTGATGTCTCTTTGCCGGATTTAACTGGCGATTTCTGTGGATTTGTAACTGACTATAGTCGGCAGATGGTCCGAAATCCATCACCATCTTTGCGGTTTAAGATTCGATTTCCTGAAACGAAAAATAGTGTTTATGAGCCTTACTTTGCTAGATTTGCTTTTAATTTGCAAGCAGAGACTGAGCGCGCACTCTCTCACTTGGCAAAGGAAGCACTAATTTCAACAGGTAGCAAGAACTTGTGTTTCGCTGGAGGGGTGGCTTTGAATTGTGTTGCAAATAATTATCTGCAACACCTTGATGAACTCAAGGGCGGTTTTTTTGTCCAACCTGCATCTGGTGACACCGGGATTCCTCTTGGTTTAGCATTATCGGGGTTGGAATTGAGTGGTATTGAACTGTCTTCGCTTAACAGTGAAAAATTTAGATCAAGACTAAGAAATCCTTTTTCTAGTGATAAGTCGCCTTTGTTCAATTTATACAAAGATAATTTAGAACAATTTGTTAGTTCTAACAATATTAAAACACGAAAATTCAGTGCTTGTGATATTGCTGAAAAAATAACTGAGGGCAACGTTATTGCCTTATACAGCGAAGGAATAGAATTTGGTCCTCGTGCTCTTGGGCATAGGAGTTTTCTTGCAGATGCAAGAACTGAGCAGATGAAAAGTATATTAAATCAAAAAATTAAGCATCGGGAGCCTTATCGACCGTTTGCACCAATTGTATTAGTCGAAGATTTCGAGAAATACTTTATTTCAAAAGTGCACGAACATCCTTTCATGCTTCAAGCGCCGCTTTGTAATGACTTCGCGCGTAAGACTATTCCTGCGGTTTGCCATATAGATGGTAGTGCTCGCGTACAAACAATTTCAAAATCAGGAGGTAAGGCTAGGCAAATCATAGAAGAATTTAAGAAGATCACAGGGATTTCTGCTACCGTGAACACTTCCTTTAATGATAATGATGAGCCCATTGTTTTTACGAAATTAGATGCGCTTAATGCATTTTTGAACTGCAATGCCGATATCCTGATATTAGAAGATGATGTTATTGATCGTAAAGAATTGACCGAAATCGAATCTTTAAAAGTAAATTTAAATATTTTAATTGATGAGTTCAGAAATAATTATTTCGAAACAGCGATTAAAGAGTTAACAAAAATAACGACAAGTTCCAGTAGCAAAGAATTTTACGAATTCCTATATTTTAATGCTAACTTGACACGATATTATCGTGAGGAAAGAATGCAAATACGACTAATTGACTTTATGTTTGCTCGCGATAAATTGAAGTTACTTTATATAGACGCTTATCACGCTGATCAACTTGTGAAATTAGCAATTTTGACGGGAAATTCGTTCGATGATCTTGTTGGTAGATACAGTATTATCAATGATGATTATCAGGCGGCCAAAATAATGAAATGCCCGAGTGACAATCTCCTTTACAATTTTTCCGCATACTCTGCAAATACTTTTTTACTTGGAGAGGGCAATCAGTTATCTAACTTTAACTCATTTTACAAAATTAGCGATAAGATTATCAACCTTGATTTATCTAAGGTTAAAAATTTAGATAATTTCGCTCATTTGTCCAGTCTTGAAAGTATTACAGAATCATACGAACATCGTTTAGATAAAAATATTGATCAACTTTTCTCTCAAATAGGTTTATCTAGGCAATAGATTGGTAGCTATTGTCTATTTCTAATTCCTCGGAATGGGCTTAATGAGCTTATAATATGAAAATTTGTAATTAATTTGCCAAAAAATTGTGATTGGTTAAGTTACTAGAATAAATGTTACATACAACAGCAATAATTCCAGCGCGAGGCGGGTCTAAAGGTGTGCCTGGTAAAAATATTCGTATTATTAATGGGAAGCCATTGATTGTATGGTCCATTGAGCAAGCATTAGCTTCTAAATTTGTTAAGAGGGTTTTAGTTTCTACTGATTGTGAGCAAATTGCAAATATAGCTAAGAGAGCTGGTGCAGAAGTGCCTGAATTGAGGCCGGCAATACTTGCGCTTGATACTACCCCAACCGAGCCTGTAATGTTGCATGCAATAGATAATTGGTGTCGGTCCTCTGAAGACAATGAGGTCGTAATGCTTTTGCAGCCTACATCCCCATTACGGTTAGCAAACTCAATCGATGAGGCGGCATCGTCATTTTATATGCAGTCTGCAGACTCCCTAGTTTCCGTATGTGAAAGCCACGCTTTTTTTTGGATGGATATGC
>CAILUB010000320.1 GCA_903837305.1 uncultured Cytophagaceae bacterium | reverse complement strand
TTTCCTTGTTTTAGTTCCCTTTGCGAACGGTGTGAATATCTCGAAAAAGATCACGTCGAAAGCAGAACGCAATCGCCTCCAAAAGCTAATGAACTCAATTAAGCCAAAGAATTATGGCGTAATTGTACGTACTGTAGCGGAAGGCAAAGCAGTGGAAGAAATGGAGCGCGACCTAAAAGATTCCATTGCGAAATGGGAAGAGGGTTTAGTAAAATTAGTCGATGCGAAAGCTGGAGATCGTATTATTGGGGAAATGAGCCGCGCTACTTCGATGTTACGCGACCTATTGAACAATGATTTCGATAATGTCATCGTTGATACACCAGAATTGTACAATGAGGCAAAAGGCTATGTACACAATGTCGCTCCTGAAAAGGAGAAGATTGTTAAGTTACACCAAAGCAAAACCAAGTTATTCGAGCAATTAGGCATTGAGAAGCAATTGAAAATGCTTTTTGGCCGTTCGGTTTCTTTGCCTGGTGGAGGTTATTTAATCGTGGAACACACGGAAGCATTGCACGTGATTGACGTGAATTCGGGAAATAAGTCGAATTCAGAAGAAGATCAAGAGGCGACGGCATTAAGTGTGAACCGAGAAGCTGCGAAAGAAGTAGCTCGCCAATTGCGTTTACGTGATATGGGTGGTATTATCGTGATCGACTTCATCGATATGAAGAAGGCAGATAACCGCAAGTTAATTCAGGACATTATGCGCGATGAAATGCGTGGAGATCGTTCGAAGTACACCATTTTGCCGTTAACGAAGTTTGGCTTGATGCAAATCACCCGCCAGCGTGTGCGTCCTGAGATGAACGTAGCGACGCACGAAACGTGCCCAAGCTGTGGAGGAACAGGAAGTATTACGGCGAGTATTGCAGTATCTGACATTGTTGAACAGCATTTGGAACATTTGTTAACGAAGCAGAACGAGAAGAAATTAACCATCTTGGTGCACCCCTTCTTGAGCGCTTATTTCACAAAAGGTTTCCCTTCTATTCGCATGAACTGGTTCTTTAAGTACAAGACCTGGATTACGATTATGGAAGATTCCTCATTTGGCATTACAGAATTTAAATTCTTAAACCAAAATGGCGACCAAATTGAGATCTCATCTTAGTATTTTAGCCTTAATCTTCGGCCTTCTTCTACCTGCTTTCGATACGAATGCCCAGTGGTGGAAGAAGGCGGATGAGGCGGAAAAGGAGCGTTCCAAAGGAATGCTTTTACTCACCACCGAAGTTCAGACGGAGGCCACCGTGGCCATCAACCAGATGTATAACTTCCATTTCCCGGAAGCTGAACGCGAATTCAATTACTTAAAGATTAAATACCCACAGCACCCGCTGCCTGATTTTCTATTAGGCCTGATGCAATGGTGGAAGATCGTGCCTAATACGAAAAATGAGGTCTATGACGATCGTTTGATCGAATATATGGACCAAAGTATCGAAAAGGCCGAAAAGATCTACGACGAAACCGAAAACCCAGAAGCTGCCTTCTTCATGGCCGCCGCTTACGCCTTCAAAGGTCGCCTGCACGCAGAACGCAAGCACTGGACACGCGCCACGTTGGCCGCCAAAAGTGCCCTTAAGTACCTGGAATATTCCCGTAATTTTGCTGATTTCAGCCCGGAATTAATGTTCGGCGATGGCCTGTACAACTACTATTACTTCTTCATTAAGCAGAATTTCCCTCTCTTAAGACCCGTTTTATGGTTATTCCCTAAAGCAAACAAAAGTCAAGGTATCTCGCAATTAGAGAAAGTCAGCTACCAAGCTTTCTACACCCGGACCGAAGCCCGTTATTTCCTGTTGCAGATCTACAGCATTGAAAACATGAATGAGAAGGCCTATGGCATGGCCAAATACACCTCTGAGACCTTTCCAGACAATCCCTATTTCCACCGCTATTATGCACGAGCGGCCTTTTTGAACGGTAATATGGAAGAAGCAACATCGCTTGCCAAGGAAATTCTGAGACGTTTAGATCAGCATCAAGTAGGTTACGAAGCAACCTCAGGTAGGTATGCCAGTTATATTTTAGGCTATTATGCCTTGTATGTCTATCGAAATCAGTCTGAAGCCATCAACTACTTCAAGCAGTGCATGGCCTTCTCTACGTCGACTGACGCAATGGATTCAGGTTATTATTGGGCCTCTCTATTAGGCTTAGCCCGAATTTCCTACCAACAGCAAAATTATGATCAGGCAGTGGATTACTGTAAACAAGTATTAGAACACGCCGAAAAGAAGTCTGCTCAATACACAGAGGCAAAGAAATTGCTTTCAGAATCCAAGAAGGCCAGAAGAAAGAAAAAATAATATGAAAGCAGCCATCATCAAGCACTATTTCCCCTCCATCACCGAGCAGCAAGAAGCTCAATTCGAGCAATTATTTCCTCTGTATTCGGAATGGAATGAGATGATCAATGTCATTTCACGCAAGGACATTGATAATTTGATGCTGCACCACGTTTTACACTCCCTAGCGATTGCCAAATTCATTGAATTCAAACCGGGCACAGAAGTATTAGACGTAGGAACAGGCGGTGGTTTTCCTGGAATTCCTTTGGCCATCCTCTTTCCCGAGGTAAACTTCCATTTAGTAGACAGTATCGGAAAGAAGATCAAAGTCGTTCAAGGTGTCGCTGATTCCCTTGGTTTGAAGAATGTCACGGCCACTCATGGTCGCGCAGAAGATGTGGACGGGGAGTTTGAATTTGTTGTTTCTCGCGCGGTGACGCGTTTGTTACCTTTCTTTGGCTGGGTTAAGAATAAGATTAGTCTAAATAGCTACCACGACGTGAAGAACGGCTTACTTTGCCTTAAGGGAGGAGATTTGCAAGAAGAATTACAGGAATTTGGTCGAAAACATAAGGTCTATCATCTTTCCAAAAGTTTCAAGGAGGATTTCTTTGAGACGAAGAAGTTGGTGCATGTACCGGTTTAGCCGGTAGTTGACAGTGGGCAGTCGGCAGTGGGCAGTAGTCAGTCGTTGGGGTTTTTGCTTTGAACTTTGCTCTTTGAACTTTGAGTGTCTTGACAGAATCTGTCAATACCTGAAAACGCCTCTGAGTACCTCGACGTTATTTAACCTAAACAGTGTTAGGGGCGCTTAAAGGAGACTTTTTGACTAAGCCCGCAGGGCGACTAAGCGACGCAGTCGCGACTAAGATGCGAAGCATCGACAAGCCGCTTAGCGGCTACGACTGCTGCGTAGCAGCTAAGCCATCGCTTTAAACAAATCCTTAAGAGGTTTTATCTGTCTCCGCGAAATGGAGATGTTCTGCTCATTATTTAGTTTTATAGCCTTTTGATGATTGAAATCAATGGCTTGAATGGAGTTGATATTTACTATGGCAGATTTTGAAGGACGAATAAATCCACGTTCAGTTAGAAATGGCTCGTAATATTTAAGCGTTCTACAAGAAACAATTGTTCTCCCGTCATTAAGATAAAATTTTGAATAATTGCCCTCTCCCTGAACGTATACAATTTCTTTAATACAAATCTTTTGATCGCTTATAATTAAATCACAGATTTGTTCTTTTTTAATGGTTATTGTCATAGTTTTGAACAGATAGTGTTACAAATCTAGGGCTGATTGCTATGTAAAGCACCTATAATTAGGTTATTTGCGTTATTGACTATTTAATGAGTCATTTCATTTATTTACCGGTTGATAAATTATAGATTACATATATTTTTTGACTTGAAACGATGTTTAACTTGTTTTTAAACTTGTTATTTTTTGAGATTTCACGTACTATTCGGAATGGTTTCGCAGCATGGGTTTAGCTATTTTATTTATTGAAAAGTTTGTATTATGAAAACAAGACGATTTGGCCGTACGGGCTGGGCATTGAGTGAAGTGGGTTATGGTATGTGGGGATTAGCCGGTTGGACCGGATCTGATATTGAGGAAGTCAATAAATCATTAGACCGTTCGGTTGAGCTTGGCTGTAATTTTTTTGATACGGCTTGGGGTTACGCTGAGGGTAAGAGTGAGGAAATCTTAGGAGGTCTTTTGAGACGCCATAAAGAAACAACCTTATATGCTGCAACGAAGATTCCGCCAAAAAACTTTACCTGGCCATCCAAGTCTCATTTTAAAATCGAAGACTGTTTCCCGGCTGATCACATCGTGGAATACACGGAGAAAAGTTTGCGCAATCTAAAGGTGGAGCAAATTGATTTGCAGCAGTTCCATGTTTGGGAAGATGTGTGGGCTGATCGCGATGAGTGGAAAATGGCTGTGGAGAAATTGACGAAAGAAGGAAAGGTGGCTCACTGGGGTGTTTCGGTGAATCGTTGGGAGCCAAACAATTGTTTGCAGACATTGGAAACCGGATTGATTTCTTCGGTGCAGGTGATTTACAATATTTTTGACCAAAACCCTGAAGACCAATTATTCCCACTATGTAAGAAATTAGACGTGGGAGTAATCGCACGTGTTCCTTTTGATGAAGGAAGTTTGACTGGTTTGATGACCTATGAAACGACCTTCCCAGTAAATGATTGGCGTTCGACCTATTTCGTTCCGGAGAATTTGATTTCGAGTGTGGATCACGCGAATGCGTTGAAACCACTGCTCCCAGAAGGAATGGATTTACCTGAAATGGCCTTGCGTTTCATCCTGTCGAATCCGGATGTGGGTACGATCATTCCAGGTATGCGTAAAATCAAGCATGTGGAAAGTAATACCGCGACTTCAGATGGTCGCGGATTAGCACCAGAATTAGTAGAGGAGTTACGCGCGCACCGTTGGGAGCGTCAGCCTACTTCTTGGTCGCAGTAAAAAGTTCTTTTAACGCGGCCTCTTCCCGGAATCCCGATGTTTTAGTGATCAACTCCCCTTTGGAGAAGACCATGAAACTCGGGATTTCGTCTATTCCGTAGGCTTGCATGATGGCCTGGTTGCCGTCTGCTTCGACCTTTAAAACCGTTACGCGTCCTTTGAATTCTTCGGCTAATTTATCGACGATGGGCATCATTTTAAGACAGGGCGCACACCATTTGGCATAAAAATCCACCACAACGGCATCTGATGAAGCGATTTCTTTTTTGAAGTCTCCCAAATTCCAAGCCGCATCATGCTTCACATCGGGTACTCCTTCTAAAGGCTTCAGACGAGTCGTCCATTTTAAATAGCCTCCTTTCATTTCCGTTACTTGAAAACCAGCCGCGCGCATTTGCTCTGCTGCTTGTGCCGAACGTCCGCCGGAAAGGCAGTAGATAAGAACTGGTTTGTCTTTCGAAAGTTGCGCGACCTTGGTGCTGAAATCTGGGGAACGAAAGTCGATGTTCATCGCCTTTGGCAAATGTCCTCCTCCAAATTCTCCTGAAGTTCTTACATCCAGCAAATATGCATTCGGAGTCTCTTTGATCTTCTTTTCGAAGGTATCCACGTCTACATTTTGGGCAAACGTACTGATGGTCAGCAGTGAAAGAAAGATCAATGACAGAGAAACGATGCGAATTTTCATGACTTTAATACGGATTTTAGGCAAAATTTACGTTATTTTGCATGGCAATTTAGCCAATAAGTTAGTATTTATTTAATCAAAACAACTATAATACGATGAGTGCAATACAGTATGTACACGCAAGACAAATTTTAGATTCACGCGGAAATCCAACGATTGAGGTGGATATCAAGACGGAAGACGGTGCTTTTGGACGTGCAGCAGTTCCATCTGGAGCTTCTACAGGTATCCACGAAGCAGTTGAACTTCGTGACGAAGACAAATCAGTTTACGTAGGAAAGGGTGTTTTAAAAGCAGTTGAGAACGTAAATACAGCGATTGCAGAAGAACTTTGGGGTTTAGAAGTATCTGAGCAAAACATGATCGATAACATCATGATTGAATTAGACGGAACTCCTAACAAAGGTAAATTAGGCGCTAACGCGATCCTAGGCGTTTCTATGGCGGTTGCGAAAGCAGCAGCGCAAGAAGCAGGTTTATCTTTATACCGTTACATCGGTGGCGTTAACGCAAACACGTTACCAGTTCCGATGATGAACATCTTAAACGGTGGTTCTCATGCGGATAACTCGATTGACTTCCAAGAATTTATGGTTATGCCAGCGAAAGCGGAGTCATTCTCTC
>CAILUB010000319.1 GCA_903837305.1 uncultured Cytophagaceae bacterium | reverse complement strand
GGGATCCGAAGCATCCTGATTTTCCAGATATGGCGATTGTCGTCGCTGATGCCTCTAATTTAAAGCGAAATTTACTATTGTTTTCACAAGTGAGAGACCTGGGAATTCCTACGGTCTTGGCTTTGAACATGATAGATGTGGCCGAAAATGAGGGTTATGTCATTAACTCCATCAAATTAGCGCGCGAGTTGAACGTGGAAGTAGCCGAGGTAAATGCTAAAAAAGGGATAGGCCTAAATGGATTAAAGCTAGCTGTTATTAAGACCTTAACGAATCGCTATGCCTCTAATGATGCGTTGCCTTTACCTATTTCAGAGGAACTTATTCAGGACGTTCAAGCAGAATTCGGGGAGGCCGAGCCCTACCGTTCACTATTGTGGTTAATGGAACATGATCGCATGAAGATGTTCTCGAAACAGCAAAGAGAGTTATTAGATGCTATTCAAGCTAAACACCAGTTTTCAGGGAAAAAATACCAGTCGGAAGAAACCGTAAAGCGTTACGAACAAATAACCGAAGTCGTGGATCGCTGCGTGATTAATTTAAATCGCCAGTGGGATGCGGTACCTGTAAAAACCTGGACGGATCGTTTAGATAAATTCTTTTTACATCCGGTAGGAGGCTACGTATTCTTTTTAGCTATTCTTTTTGTGATGTTCCAGGCGGTATTTACCTGGGCGACTTACCCAATGGATGCGATTGATGGCGCTGTGGCTTCGTTAAATGATTGGCTGAAAGGGATCTTGCCTGATTCAGCTTTGACGGGATTATTGACAGATGGTCTGATTGCCGGTATTGGGGGTGTGTTGATTTTTATTCCGCAGATCGCCTTCTTGTTTTTGTTTATCTCCTTATTAGAGGAAACAGGTTATATGTCGCGCGTGATGTTCATTATGGACAAATTGATGCGTCGCTTTGGCTTGAACGGAAAGTCGGTTGTGCCCTTGATTTCTGGAGTTGCTTGCGCGGTACCGGCGATCATGAGTACGCGTTCGATTGGTTCGTGGAAGGATCGCTTGATTACGATTTTGGTGACACCTTTGATGTCCTGTTCAGCTCGTTTGCCTATTTATACGGTCCTAATTGCCCTGGTGGTGCCGGAGAAAAATACCTTATTTGGCTTATTTAACCTGCAAGGTGTTGCCTTGTTCGGGTTGTATTTGCTAGGTTTCTTCATGGCACTGGTTTCTGCCTGGGTGATGAAAGTGATTTTGCAGGCCAAAGAAAAGAGTTATTTCATCATGGAATTGCCTACCTACAAGGGCCCTCGATTTAAACACGTAGCCTTGACCATTTGGAATTCGGTGAATGCGTTTGTGTTTGAGGCGGGTAAAATTATTGTGGCTATATCCATTGTTTTATGGGTGTTAGCGAGTTATGGACCTGGGGATGAGATTTCCAAAGCAGAAACCAGAATTCGCCAAGAAAATCCAACTTTAACGGGTTTAGGATTAGAGAATAAAATTTCAGCTGAGAAGTTAGAAAAGTCCTATGCGGGGCATTTTGGGAAGTTTATCGAGCCGGCCATTCGACCACTCGGTTATGATTGGAAAATCGGAATTGCCTTAATCACTTCCTTTGCAGCACGCGAAGTATTTGTGGGAACGATGTCCACCATCTATAGTATGGGAGGAGAAGTGGATAATGAAAATGCGACCATCAAAAATCGGATGCGTGCGGAGATTAATCCAGCGACTGGAAAGCCGATGTATGATGCGGCGCTTGGATTCTCTTTATTGATATTCTACGCTTTTGCGATGCAATGTATGAGCACGCTGGCTACGACTTACCGCGAAACAAAATCGTGGAAGTATCCTTTGATCCAGTTTAGCTATATGACGGCTTTGGCCTATTTATCAGCCTTCGCCGTCTACCAACTGTTATCTTAGAAAGAAAAGGGAATCGAAGTTGCCGCTAGGTTACTAACTCCTTTTGCGAGCAATTTGCCTTCGGCATTGTGTAATTTAGCCTCGATGTTTGCCACCTTTTTCCCTACCCGGTGAATTTCCGTAGTAACGGTAATTTTCTCGTTTGCCTTGGCGCCGTATAAAAAATCGATGTATAAATTGATCGTCACATACAGGTGATCAATCTTCGCGGTGATCAAGGTCATCCCCATCATCTCGTCTAACATCGCCGAAATAACACCCCCATGAATGACACCGGCGTGGTTTAGGAAGTCAGGGCGCACAACAAATTCAGCGGTTAACTTGCCTGCTTCAGCCTTCACCAAGGTTCCGTCTAACCATTTTCCAATGGGCGCTGGATTTCCGTCAGCGATTTTCTTGTTTAAATTTTGATTGAGATAAGCTAATACTTGTTCGTTAGGTTCCATTTTGTGTACTTAGGCAGTTTTGTTTATGATCGAGTCCAGGTGGATGTTCTTCCAAACATCGCTACGCCCACAAAACCACGAATGTCTAGTGTTTTGTTCCCGTTTTTAATTTTTAGAATACAATCGTAGGTCTTACCTGAATTCGGATCGTAAATAGTTCCATTTTCCCAAGAGGATCCAGTGAACTTGAAGTTTTTTAAGATGACTGCACCTAATAAGTCGCGGCTACGTAATTTTTCGTCTGGGTTTTTTCCATCTTTTCTCCCCGTTGTTTTACCCCAGGAAATTTTACCAAAATATTGATCTCCTTGTTTAAAGATGATAATTTTTCCATCTTTTTCTTGTGAAAGCCATTCTCCAAGAATAGCGTCCGCATTTGAATTCGCAAAGCTTGAAAGGGAAATTAAAACGATTGTAAAAAAGGATAAAATAGTTTTTTTCATCTGGTTGATGTTTTAGTGAGACAAATATACAAACGAATCTAGTTTATCAGGTTTGTGGCAATCAAATGGAATGCTTATTTTTGTAGATATTTGGCACAAAACCGTACCAATCCATTAATAAACTATATGAATTATCATTTAAATCAAATTCCTGAACGTACAACTAAACCGCGTCAAAAAGGTTTAACGATGGTGATGGATAAAGGACTAAGTCTGCGTCAAGTAGAAGATTTCTTAGAGACTGGCGCTGATTATACCGACATCGTGAAATTAGGCTGGGCAACATCTTATGTCACACCTAATTTAAAAGAGAAATTAGCACTATATAAATCAGCTGGTATTCCGGTCTATTTTGGAGGCACGCTTTTTGAAGCCTTCTATATCCGCGGTCAATTCGAGGATTACCGTCGTCTACTAGACGAATTCGGTATGGAGCATGCGGAAGTGTCGGATGGTTCGATCGAAATGGAGTCTGACATTAAGTGTGAATTAATCCGCACGTTAGCTACTCAAGTAACTGTACTTTCTGAAGTGGGTTCTAAAGATGAAGCAAAAATCATCCCTCCGTATAAATGGATCAAATTGATGCGTATGGAATTAGAGGCCGGAGCTTGGAAAGTGATAGGAGAGGCGCGCGAGGGAGGTAATGTAGGGTTATTCCGTGCATCTGGAGAGGTTCGCCAAGGATTAGTAGAAGAAATTTTAACGGAAATTCCCGAGGAGAGAATCATCTGGGAGGCGCCGCAGAAGTCGCAGCAAGTTTGGTTCGTGAAACTCGTTGGAGCGAACGTAAACGTAGGAAATATTGCTCCTCAGGAGGTTATTTCATTAGAAACGATTCGTTTAGGATTACGTGGCGATACGTTTGACCACTTCTTAACGAAATAGTTCGGATGCTGCAGCTTTTATTAGATCTATTAAAAGATCCCTTGACTTTTTTGTCGGAGTTCATTGCCGCTCACGGTGCATTGACCTATGGTCTCTTGTTTGCGATTGTATTTGTGGAAACGGGACTAGTCGTAATGCCCTTTTTGCCAGGCGATTCTCTGCTTTTTTCGGTGGGTTTATTAGCTGCGGCAAGTGGTGAGTTATCTTTAGGTACGGTGATTCCCTTGTTGATCGGGGCGGCTCTTTTAGGCGATCAAGTCAACTATTTTATTGGTAAATACTTTAGCAGTATCATTCGAGAGCGCGAGCAGGTCTTGTTTTTGAAGCGCAAACACATTGAAGAAACAGAGGAGTTTTATGCCAAATATGGCCCAAAAACGGTTATCCTGGCGCGTTTCATTCCTATTGTTCGCACCGTTGCCCCTTTCGTGGCGGGTGCGGGTCGCATGTCTTATCCGGTCTATTTGTTGTATGGCTTTTTAGGAGCAACCTTATGGGTCAGTAGTATTTCTACGGCAGGGTATTTCTTAGGCGATAACGAATTTGTGAAGGCAAATTTTGAAAAAGTCGTTTTAGGAATTGTAGGTGTTTCTGTTCTTCCTATTGTTTGGGGATTGATTTCAAAACGCAAATAAGATGGCTATCTCGCATTTATATGGGCTGATCGGCTATCCATTAGGTCATTCTTTTTCCAAAGCCTATTTTACCGAAAAATTCGAAAAACTGGGTCTCTCCGAAACTCACGCCTACGAACAATTTCCCATTCCTAGCATCGACGAATTCAAAGCAATTCTCGCGTCTAACCCGAATCTGAAAGGATTAAATGTGACCATCCCATATAAGCAATTAGTGATGCCTTTGCTCGATGAGATCGATCTAGCTGCTGCGCAAATAGGCGCCGTCAATACCATCAAAATCGCCGCTGACGGATATACCCGTGGATACAATACCGATTATTGGGGGTTTCGTACGACAGTGGAGTTTTGGGACAAATTCAAAAACTTCGGATCTTTGAAGGCTTGTGTTTTAGGTCAAGGTGGCGCTGCGAAAGCGATCATTGTGGCCTTAGAAGATATGGGTTTTGAGGTCATCAAGGTTTCTCGTCAGGCATCAGATGAAACGGTAACCTACGAGCAAATGCCCGAGTTGATGGAGGAAATTGGTTTGATTGTGAATACGACACCACTAGGAATGTTCCCGAAGGTGGATGATAAGCCGCCGATTCCTTACGAATTACTGAACAAGCAACATTATTTATACGATATCGTCTACAACCCATTAGAGACTGCTTTCTTGAAAGCGGGTCTGGAACACAACGTGGGAGGCATCTACGCCGGATTGGAGATGTTGCAGGGCCAAGCCGATAAGGCTTGGGAAATTTGGCAAAAAAACTAAGCTAAATACACTCCTCTTTTTGCAGGATCAGTTAAGATCACTTGGACATGCTCAGAGAGCGTCGTTGAAAGCTCGTATCCTTTGTAATCGGCTGATATAGGGAAGCGCTTGTAGTTCCGATCCACGATCACAGCTACTTGTATGCGTTTTACGTGCATGCTCAGGAATGGAGCCAAACTGTAAGAAAAAGTGCGGCCCGTATTCAAAACGTCATCTACCACGATGATCACCTTATTTTCTAGGGCATCTGTCCCTCCTTCGAATTTCACCGGGCGCTCGTAGGGAAGCTCTTTATTTAAGTCAATTTTGACTGGAATGGCTTTAATCTTGGAGATGCTTTTGATTTCCTCACAAAGTATTTCTGCGAATGCAAAACCCTCACCTATAATACCTGCAATAACAATTTCGGTCTCTTCGAAGTTATTCTCATAGATCTGGAAGGCGATTCTCCGAATCTTTTGAAGAAGGGCAGGGCCATCAAGTACTTGTTTGGCAGACATAGGGATTGCTTTAATTCAAATTGTACGCTTTAAAATTACCAAAATTATCCAATTTTCGTACCTTTACGCCTTAATTAGCGTTTAAAAATCATTTCATATGTCTAAAATGTACGGTGCTCAACAGCGCCAAATGCAAGCACCTTCGAATCCATTAGCGATTAAAACGAAGAAATTCGCATTAGAAAAAAACAAGTTTGTAGGCTTGTGTATGCGTCAGCTTTTCTCTAACCAATGGAAGTTTGCGTTTATTCCCTTAGTACTTGTTTTAGGTAATGTGGCTTTGAATTTAACCGGAACGTATAAAAACTACTGGATCTATATTTTCATCGCGGTTGGTGTCATCGGATATATTCTTTTCTGGTTGATTCAATTTACCGGTATCACGCAATTAGCACAATACAAGCAATTATTTGACAAATACCGCTACGAAATCGATAGCCGTCAAATCTTCATGAAGCTTTCTGACAAAGAAGGCGGAATGATCAAATGGGATATGATTGTAGGAGCGTATAAGGATAAGGATTCGTATATTTTGGAAATGGGTAAATACCAATTCTTGCACTTGCCATTTAGCGTATTCAATAACGATAATGACAAAAAGTTAATGGATAAAATTTTGCGCGACAAGGGATTTTTGAATTCCTAAGATGGGGCGCATTCTAGCGATTGATTTTGGGTTAAAACGAACGGGCATCGCAGTCACGGATCCCTTGCAGATTATCGCCAATGGGTTAGATACGGTTCCTACGCATACCTTACTAGCTTTTCTTCAAAGCTATTTTGTGAAGGAAACGGTGGATCAAGTAGTCATCGGAATGCCTAAAAATCTCGATAATACGGACACGGATTCCACTGCCGGGGTTCGCATTTTTATCAAAAGCTTCCGTAAGAAGTTTCCTTTAATCCCTCTAGAAGAACATGATGAACGTTTTACGTCTAAGCTTGCGATGCAGGCCATGATAGCGGGAGGGATGTCGAAGAAGGATCGAAGAGAAAAGGGGACGGTCGATCGGGTATCTGCCACGATCATATTGCAATCCTATTTAGAATCAAAGTCATAAAAAAAGCGGCCCTTCGAAAAGAGCCGCTTTTTTTTATTTCGTTACCACCTTTGCAAATCGGTGGTAGAATGGAGTCTTACTTTGATCCGTTTTCGGTTTGTATTTACCTGTGATAATCGGGACATACATCACACGACGACGGGATTTTTCACCCACGTTAGGAGAAACTTCCACGCGGTGCCATAAGCGGCCATCGTGTATTGTTAAATCGCCACGTTCGATCTCGAACGCTGCTTCTCTTGGATCTGGTTTGTGGTCGATGAATTGCTTCTTACCGAATAGCAACTTCAAAACCCCTTGCGTATGAGTGCCTGGAAGTACGCGTAAACCACCATTCGAAGAAGGGCAATTGTCTAGGTGAATCCCCACGTTTAACATCGGAAGGATTTTTTGGCCTAAGAATAAATCACGCGGGCTATCGGTATGCCAGCCCATTTGGCTGAACTTAGAATTAGGTTCGTTGATGTAGTGATTGAAAACCAAGCCATCTTTTTCGTCCTCACTGATTCTGCCTTCGTAGGGAGCTAATAATTCGATTAATAATTGCAGGCGTGGATCTCTGATTAATTCGGCTAAAACGGGGCTAAACTGATTCGTGAAGCACATGCGTTGAATCATCGGGTTTCCTTCGTGGTCTTTACCAAACTTTAATGGAATCCCCTTTACTTTTTCAATGCCTTCATCTAGCCATTGCTTCTCAATTTTCGCTAATTCCGAAATGAAAAGTTCCGCTGTTTCAGGCTCAATAAACTTCTTAAATTGAATTACTCCATACTTCTTGAAGTATTCTTTCTGCTCTTCCGTCAGCTTTTCGCCTAACGTAAAGGTTTTGTTTTCAAATTTCGCAGATGGTTTTCTCATAAGATAATGGTAATGAATTCGGGATGCAATTTACGGCAATCTGTACGAATTATAGTTATCGTCGTCCGATTTTCTGATCAAAATCAAGTTTTTGGCCTAAAAAATAGCGACCTTAGCTGACTGAATTTATGTTAACCCCCATGAAAAAATTGCTATTTATTGCCACACTAAGTTTGTGTAGTCTTACTTCTTTTTCTCAACAAACGAATAAAAAAGGCTCTTATTATATCACCTGGGGGTATAATCGATCTACGTATGCAAACTCGGATATCCGTTTTGTGGGTCCAGGTTATGATTTTACGTTGTTAAATGCAGAGGCATTGGATTTTCCTACCCCCATAAGTGACTTTAGAACCTACGTAGATCCCGAATTGTTGTCCATTCCGCAGTTTAATTTCCATGCAGGCTATTTTGTAAAGGATAATCTTTCGATTAGCATCGGTTGGGATCACATGAAATACGTGGTAACAGATGGTCAAACAGTTAGAGTGACTGGCTATGTTAATCCGCAGACTTCAACTCCTGCCATTGCAGTAAACCCAGCTTATGTGGGTACGTTTAATCAAACACCTTTAGAATTAGATCCTGATAAATTTGTCCATTTAGAACATACGGACGGCTACAATTACGCTTCCATTGAAATTGAACATTATAAATCTCTTTTCCAGAGTAAGAAGAGTCGTTTTGCGATCGATTGGATGCAGGGAGTTGGGATAGGTGCCTTAGTTCCTCGCTCGGATGTCTATGTTTTTGGCGTAGGTAAAAATAATTATTGGAATCTGGCAGGTGGTGGTGCTTCATTGAAGACTGGGTTAAAGTTTAATTTCTCTAAACTTTTATTCTTTGAAACGACAATTAAGACGGGGGCGACTAAATTATGGGATATTCGCACGACGGGCCGTTCAGTCGATCATGCGGAGCAGTCTATCTATTTTATAGAATTTTACGGGGCATTAGGATTTACATTAAAAGGTTCTTCTAAATAAATTTTTAGACTAGACTAAAAAATACTATCTTCGTGTATGTTTACGCGAATCTTACTGCTATTGTTGATTTCTTTCGCCGCTTTTGCTCAGAGCGAGGGTCGCATCGAAACAGATCGTCCAGACCAGACAGAATGCCCTTTCATCGTTAAAAAGGGGTTTTTGCAGGCCGAAATAGGTTTCAATCGCTCTAATCGAGAATATTTATTTCCTACTTCCTTATTAAAATACGGAGTCAGTAAGCGATTTGAATTGCGCTATGTCTCTGTTTTGGCTCAAGAACCTGGAATGGAAACCCGTTTTCAAACAGAGGCAATTGGATTTAAGTGGGCGCTGATTCAACCTACGGGATGGACACCCCGTACCTCTGTGATCGTTCACTATAATTGGGATCACCAAAACCGTGATTTTTCGGAGAAAAACTTGCGGGGACACTCGATAGGTGACGTGGTTTTTACGATGCAAAATGATTTCAATGAACGGTCTGGAATTGGGTACAATCTTGGAACGGAAATGCATTCGAATGGATCATTTGAAGGGATATATCGGGTAGCACCCAATGTGTTGATTGGTAAGAGGGGCTATGCCTATGTAGAGGTTTTCGGTCGGTTTCCTGCGTCTGAATTTGCGGATCATTCCTATGATGCCGGGTTTGCCTATTATGTGAATGATGACTTAAAATTAGATATATCAGCCGGCCAAAGTTTTTTACATCCTGAGGATCATTATTTCGCTATCGGACTATCTTTTCGCTTTCGAGTTATTCGATAATGCGGTCAATGCTGTAGGATTTCTTAAATTGCAGCAATGAGACGGATTTTCTTTTTCTTCACGATCTTTTTAATCGCTTTCACAGAGTCGCGTGCACAAGCTACCTTGCTCGTGGGGGAGAAAGCTATTACGCTGGAAGAGAATTTTGCTTTATCCTTTGTTTTTAAATCCGCGAATGCAAGCGTAGAAACACCTACTTATAAATTCCCTGAACTTCCGGGACTACGAAAACTAGGGGTTTCGCGTTCGAAAGCCACCGATATTCAAAACGGAGAGCCAGTTTATTCTTACACGTTCTCGCAATATTACCAAGCCTCTAATCCAGGGACCTTACTTATCCCACCCGCTGAAATCATCGTGAATCAGCAATCCTTAAAGATGGATGGATTTGCCCTGCAAGTCAGTGCATCAGAACAAAAGGAGGAAGTGATAGAAGAAAATAAAGCTCAAATTGAAGAGCTTTTCAAGGGTCAAAACTCTGTCTTCTTAGCCCTGACCTCCACCCAATTTCAACCCTATGTAGGCCAAGGATTCACCCTGAAATTCTCTTTATTTATCCCGGACGACAATTCAACGCGCTATAGTTTTGATCGAAATGACATTCAAATACCAGCCTTGATTCAGAAATTAAGGCCTAAAAACTGCTGGGAAGAGAGTTTTGGACTCCAAGAAGTGAAAGTGTCGAAAGTGGTTTACAAGAGTAAAAAATACACCGAGTACCGCTTCTTTCAATCATCCTATTTTGCCTTGGATGCAAAGAAGATTTTTATTCCATCCGTAAGTTTGCAGATGCTGAAAAACACGGAAAAGGTGGTTTTTAGTTCGAAGCCTATCGTGATTAGTCCGAAGGAATTACCTAACCACCCTTTGAAAGGGAAGGTGCCCGTGGGGGATTTTCGCTTGGTAGAAAGTTTGACAGGAAATCAAGTACAAACAGGGGATTCCGTTGTATATGTGTCTAGCGTCATTGGGGATGGGAATAGTATTCTTTGGGATGCCAAATTAGTGGAGTCAGATTACTTCCTGAATTTCTCCCCCTTAGGTACTCAAAGTTCCGTTTATCCCTACGGCGACAAAATGTTAGGCAATAAAACAGAGAAAATACTGATTATTCCATCGCAACCGGGTAAATTTGCACTGAAATCCTATTTTGATTGGATCTACTTTAACACGCGAACGGCGAGCTATGATACCTTGCGTTCTGGGATGACCTTAGCGGTAAGTGGTCAACCCTCCGATCGCGTGCTGAACACGCAGTCGGAAACGATGTTGTTATACCGTGGATTAGAGAAATTAGCAGCGGAAAGGGTGATTGGCTATCGCTGGATGGATTGGAAACAGATTTTTAATGCTTTTTTAGGGCTGGTTTTACTCTGGCTTGTCATTTTGATGATTAAGGCCAAAAGAAAATAATATGGGCAGTATATACGGTAAAATATTTCAAATTAGCACTTTTGGCGAGTCGCATGGTGCTGCAGTAGGGGTGGTGGTTACAGGATGTCCTGCGGGCGTTGATTTTGATTTGGATTTTATTCAATCGGAATTGGATCGCCGCAAACCGGGTCAATCGCGCATCACGACACAACGTAAGGAAGCGGACTCAGTGGAAGTGGTTTCCGGTGTTTTCGAAGGCAAAACGACGGGAACGCCCATTGCGATGCTTGTTTGGAATGGAGACCAGCGCTCGAAAGATTATTCACATATTGCAGATCAATTCCGTCCCTCGCACGCCGATTTTACCTACCAGGAGAAATATGGTGTTCGCGATTACCGTGGAGGCGGCCGTAGCTCGGCGAGAGAAACGGTGGCGCGGGTGGCTGCTGGGGCTTTGGCAAAATTAGTATTAAACCAATTAGGGGTTAAAATTACCGCCTACGTTTCGCAGGTAGGAACTTTAAAATTAGCAACGCCCGTAGAGCAACTAGATTTATCGGTTGCAGAAACGAACGCCGTGCGTTGCCCTGACACTAAATTAGCAGAAGAAATGTTCACCTATATCGATGAAATCCGCAAGCAAGGGGATTCCGTGGGAGGTGTCGTTTCTGCCTACATCACGGGTTGCCCGGTGGGTTTAGGCGAACCGGTTTTCGATAAATTGCACGCGGAATTAGGCAAAGCGATGTTAAGCATCAACGCCGTAAAAGGCTTTGAATACGGCTCCGGATTTGATGGAGTTGAACTTCGCGGATCTCAGCACAACGATATTATTGTCAAAGACGAAGCCGGCAAAGTAAGTACGCTAACGAACCATTCAGGAGGTATTCAAGGAGGGATTTCGAATGGAGAGCCCATCTACTTCCGCGTAGGATTCAAGCCGGTGGCTACGATTATGCAAGATCAGGCTAGTTTGAACAATTCTGGAGAAAAAATTGTTGTATCAGGCAAAGGTCGTCACGATCCCTGCGTAGTGCCACGTGCAGTACCAATTGTGGAGGCGATGTCAGCAATCGTGTTATTGGATTTCTATTTGCGTCATCGTTTGACTAAATTATCAGACGTTTTATGATTCCAAACGAGGATGAATATTACATGAGCCTTGCGTTGAAACAGGCGGAGCGGGCTTTAGAAGACGAAGAGATTCCGGTAGGAGCGGTCGTGGTTTGCCAAGGTAAAATCGTGGCAAAGGCTTTCAACCAAACGGAAATTTTGACCGATGTAACGGCACACGCAGAGATGATTGCGATTACCTCTGCCGCCCAAACGATCGGCGCTAAATATTTGAAAGATTGCACGCTTTACGTGACCTTGGAGCCTTGCCTCATGTGTGCAGGAGCCATTTATTGGTCACAGTTAGGGCGATTAGTGTACGGTGCTTCAGAAGAGAAGCGCGGTTTTGAAAAACTAGGAACAGGCATTTTACACCCGAAGACAGAGATTGTTGGCGGGGTTTTGGCAAACGAATCGGAACAACTGCTAAAGGAGTTCTTTTCGATGCGACGATAATAAAATGGTAAATGGTAAGCGGTGAATGGTAAATGAAAAGTCAAAAACATTTACCATTCACCATCTACCATTCACCATCTACCATTCACCATTTAAATTATACTATTATGTCATTTACATTAGCCCCATTACCGTATGCAAATAATGCGTTAGAGCCGCATTTCGATGCATTAACGATGGAAATTCACCACGATCGTCACCACAATGCGTATGTGACAAATTTGAACGCAGCTGTAGCTGGAACGGAGTTAGAAGGAAAATCTTTAGAAGAATTATTTACTTCTATCTCTAAATTATCTCCGGCAGTTCGTAACAACGGCGGTGGTCACTTTAACCACGATTTATTCTGGAATATCTTATCGCCAAACGGTGGTGGAGCTCCAGTGGGCACATTAGCCAAAGCGATTGATGCGAAATTTGGTTCTTTTGATGCCTTCAAAGAAGAGTTCAAAAAAGCAGGTTTAACGCGTTTTGGTTCTGGCTGGGCGTGGTTAGTAGCGCAGAAAGATGGTTCGGTAGCGGTTTCAAGCACGCCTAACCAAGACAATCCATTGATGGATGTGGCTGATGTAAAAGGCTTCCCTGTGATTGGATTAGATGTTTGGGAGCACGCTTATTATTTAAAATTCCAAAACAAGCGTCCTGATTATATCGACGCATTCTGGAGTGTGGTTGATTGGAACAAAGCAGAAGCACGTTACCAAGCCGCTCAGAAATAAATCAAAGAGAACGGGAGGGTGAAAATTCTCCCGTTTTTTTCGGCTTTCTTTTGCAATATTGGAAGCTTTGCGTATTTTTGCAGTCCCAAATGGCGGTTGTAGCTCACTCGGTTAGAGCACTGGTTTGTG
>CAILUB010000318.1 GCA_903837305.1 uncultured Cytophagaceae bacterium | reverse complement strand
TTCTCGAACCTTTTTTGGAATAAATCAATCTCCATGGAAGATGAAAATGGCCGAAAAATGCTGCAACACGAGCTCACTCATATTCGCGAGAAGCATTCTTGGGATCGCCTTTTCTCTCAATTTATTTGTTCTGTTTTTTGGATGAATCCTTTCAACTGGATCATTCAAAAAGAATTGCAAAACATTCACGAATTTATTGCTGACCGCGATGCGGTGGGCTCCGGAGAAGTGGATGCTTTTGCCAAAATGCTTTTACAAACCTATTACGGTAATCATTTTTTAAACCCAAGTCATTCATTCTATTATTCATCCATTAAACGAAGAATTATTATGTTAACAACCTCCCAAGCCCCCAAATACGCCTACCTGAGAAAGGTGGCCGTGTTGCCTCTAGTTGCGATTTCTTTGATCTTATTCTCCATTCAGTTAAGTGCGCAAAAGCAAAAACCTAAGCCTAAGAAAAATGCAGGGGTGGAATACAAAGTCACAATGCGCCCAGATTCCACTACTTTTTCAGACGCTAAAACGGGTAAAAAGGTATTTACTGTTGCAACGAGAGATATGCCACCTCCGCCACCTCCCGCTGGACCTCGCGGCCTTCCAGCACCTCCAACACCTCCTATTGCCGCAGAACATGTTACGATATCTCATTCGTTTTCTGATGCTCAATTCACTGGAAACTCAGAGTCAAATGCAATTGTAATGAAAGGAATGCGCGATGGGAAAGAAATAACCGTGACAGTAAAAGGGTCGAATAAAAACATTTCCTCTGAAGATCAAGCGAATATCGTATTGAAGTCTTCCACTGACCAAAAAGAAAAACCGCTGATTGTCATTGATGGTGTCATCACTTCAAAGATTAATTTGAATGGAATGAATCCCAATGATATTCAATCGATTAATATCTTGAAGGGCGAAAAAGCCACGGCAAAATACGCAGAAAAAGGAGCTAATGGGGTAGTTGAAATAACTACTAAAAAGCCTTAGCCCAAAAGGGTTTAAAAATTTTGTTTATGAGAGTATTGAGTAATAGCCGGTGATTTTCACCAGGCTATTGCCGTTTAGGGGGATTTAAAAGCTAGCGGGATCCGGGCAATTCCCAGAATAAAACGCGAGATCTCGCAGCGAGCAAACTCCTGGATAATCGCCTGTAAATCCTTGCATATCACGTATGAGTTGAAAATGCAGGTGTGGAGGCCATCCACCATTTTCGCTGGGCTCACCTAAATGACAAAGCAGCTGGCCCGAAGCAATGGGCATTCCGACCGACAATCCTTCCAGATCTTCGATAGCTAAATGACCGTATAAACTGTAAATGCCTAGAGTGGGATGGTGTAAAATAATCGTTGGCCCATAATTACCCGAACCAGGGTTGACTTGAAAACTGTGCACCACGCCATCTGCCACAGAAAAAACAGGCGTTCCAGCCGCTGCCCAAAAATCCACCCCTAAATGAATGTTTCGGAAATCGGCTGAATCAGTCGCAAAATTTTCATGCGCCTCGTAAATGATGCGGTGTTCGAGGTAGCCGCCTATGCCTATTTTGGCCCCTAATTTCTGGTCTATATAAGCGCAAAATGCGGGAATATTCGTGTAAATCGAGGGATTCAATTCTTGATTTGTGGCACTCAGATCCAGTGCAAGACTGTTCGAAGAGGTAAGTGGCGCAGAAAATAGGCGATCAATCATTCTTGAAATTAATTTGCTCAAATTTAATCAAAGATAATTTCACCTGGTTTCTTATGCCCATTTTCCTTTTCGCTTTCCTGAAATAGTTGCTCAATCCTATCTTTTTATTGACTTAATCGATGGATTCGTCTATTGGATTGCGTAAATGTATATTATTCGGTTACTTGCACGTTAGATAGAAAAAAAATCAACTATGCGCTATATTATTCTTGTTCTGACAGTAGGCTTATGGAGCTGCAGTGAAAATACATTAGAAACAGTGGTTGCTTCTGAAGCGTATACTGAAATTAAAAAAGCCTTATCCATTAATCCTGTCACGTTGGATAATTATGCTGCGCAAGGGAAGCCAGCCTATGTGAATAAAGATAATACGGGGGCGAATGCGATCACGGATAAGGCAGCTACCCTAGGTCGTGTTTTGTTTTACGATAAGAATTTAAGTGTTAATAATACGATTGCATGTGCGAGTTGCCATAAGCAAGAGTTTGCTTTTGGGGATACTGCGATAGCTAGTTTAGGGGTAGAAAATGGGCGTACGGAGCGGCATTCGATGCGTTTGATTAATACGCGCTACGCAAATGAGGCGAAGTTTTTCTGGAATGAGCGTGCGGCGAATTTAGAGGCTCAGGTGACGATGCCCATTGTGGATCATTTAGAGATGGGTTTTAGTGGCCAAACAGGACGCGGCAACATCTCCACACTCATCACAAAATTGAATGGAATCGGTTATTATCAGGAGCTATTTAAACTCGCTTATGGTGACGCTACGATTACGGAGGCACGGATGCAAACGGCTTTGGCCCAATTCATTCGAAGCATTCAATCCTTTGATTCCAAATATGACATAGGTCGCGCACAGGTCCCGAACGATGGAGCGCCTTTCCCTAATTTCACCGCCCAAGAAAACGCCGGCAAAACCTTATTTTTAAATCCTCCCATATTTAATTCAGCCAGCGTAAGAATAGGTGGAGGATTTGGTTGCCAAGGTTGTCACCAAGCTCCGGAGTTTGATATCGATCCGAACACACGTAACAATGGTTTCATTGGGGTCATCGGCAGTACACAACTTGACCTGAATAATACGCGCTCTCCGTCTTTAAGAGATATATTAAATGCTTCCGGTGTGGCAAATACTCCCTTTATGCATACGGCGGCCTCGGCTACCATTCGCCAGGTATTGAATCATTATAATTCGATTGCCGCCGCACCTAGAAATACGAATTTAGACGCTCGTTTGAAGCCGAATAATATAGGCCAAAACCTCCAAATGACCCCTGCCGAAATCGATGCGATGGTCGCCTTCTTACGCACGTTAACTGGAAGGGATGTGTACACGAATAAAAAATGGGGCAATCCCTTTCTCTAAATAATTGTGTATTATTGTCGGATAAAATCTTCCGATGAAAAAATTCTTATTAATATTCGCGCTTCCTTTAATGGCTCAAGCGCAGCAAATCGACAAAATCATTACGCGTGCGGAAACGGAGCGCATGGAAACCTATTTAGCCTCTAACGAATTGGCAGGCAGAAAACCCTTCACTCCAGGGATCGAAAAGGCCGCCAAATTCATTTCTGGCGAATTCGAGAAAGCCGGATTGAAGAAAACGAAGGATTCCTATTTGCAGACGTTCCCCATGTTTAAGTCCCAGCTTGTTTCCGTTTCTGGAAGTTTGGATGACAAAGGTCTCGAGGCAAAACAGATCGCGGTTATTTCCAAAGAGGCCTCCCTACAAATCGACGAAAAATCGGGTTATGAGGTGGTGAATGTGAAGGAAGGAGAGAATTTTGGCCAAAGTGCCTACCGTATCATGAGTGCGACGAAGCCTACCATTGCTTTTTTACACGAGAGCTTTGCAAAATTCATCCCGCGCCTTTCCAGTAGAGGACCGATCAGAGAAAGCCAAGCGAACATCATTTTTGTGGTAGCGAATGCGGTTCCTGCCTCTTTTAAAATCAAGGCAAACCTACAAGTAGAGCGTCTAGAATTATCCAATGTGGTAGGGATTCTACCTGGGAAAAGTCGTCCGAATGAATACGTGATTTTCTCTGGCCACTACGACCATTTAGGCATAGGAAAACCAGTACAAGGAGACTCCATTTATAACGGGGCAAACGACGATGCAGCAGGAACGACTGCGGTGATGATGCTAGCAAAATATTATGCGAAAAAGCGCAATAACGAGCGCACCTTAATCTTTGCTGCCTTTACGGCCGAGGAGAGCGGGGGCCACGGAAGCGATTATTTCTCTAAGCAATTCAACCCGGATCAAGTGATGGCGATGTTTAACCTTGAGATGATTGGAACGGAAAGTAAATGGGGTAGAAATAGTGCCTACATTACGGGTTACGAGAAGTCGTCTATGGGCGAAATTTTGAAGAAAAACTTAGTGGGTTCTGCTTTCACTTTTTATCCGGATCCCTATCCAGAACAAAACTTATTCTACCGCTCTGATAATGCAACCTTAGCCGAATTAGGCGTTCCTGCGCATACGATTTCTACTTCTAAAATGGACAGCGAGCCTAATTACCACAAGGCGAGTGATGAAGTACAGACGTTGGACTTAGATAATATGACCGAAATCATTAAAGCCATCGCGACGAGCGCGACCAGTATTATTTCTGGTAAGGATACGCCTAGCCGAGTGGATACAACGAAGTTAAAATAGCTCTTTCAATTTTTACACAAAACCAATACTCATGAAAATTAAAAACCTAGTCATTGTATGCCTTTTGGCATTGCCGGCTTTCATGCAAGCGCAAAAATTGTACACCTATCCCATCGGTGTTCAAGCCTATACTTTCCGGAATCAGTTTCCTAAAGACGTAGCGAAAACGCTCGATCTAATTCAGTCGATGGGAATCACCGAAATCGAAGGGGGTGCTCAACAGGGCCAAACTTCAGCTCAATTCAAACAAATGTGTGCAGACCGTGGCATTAGTGTTCCGTCCACTGGAGTGGATTATAATGAATTAGCTAATCCTGCGGAGGCCATCGCAAAGGCTAAAATCTTAGGGGCTAAGTTTGTGATGTGCGCTTGGATCCCGCATAAAGTGCGCGGAGGCTTTACTTTAGAGGAAGCTCAAAAGGCAGTCGCTTTATTCAATGAGGCGGGTAAGAAATTCAAGGAAAATGGCTTAACGCTGTGTTACCATGATCACGGGTATGAGTTCCAACCTTTTGGCAAAGACGAAACATTGTTAGACTACATCATCAAAAATACGAATCCGGAATATGTGTCTTTCGAGATGGATGTGTTGTGGACGATGCACGGCGGAGGCGCTGATATGCCAGAGAAGTTATTGAAGAAATACCCGACTCGTTTCAAGCTAATGCACGTGAAAGATTTGCGCAAAGGGGTGGCTGGTGATTTAACCGGCGGAACTCCTGCAGAAAATGATGTGCCTGTGGGAACGGGTCAAGGGAATTGGAAGGCCATCATTCAGCTAGCGAAGAAGAATGGTATTGAACACTGCTTCATCGAAGATGAAAGCGAGAAAGAGGAGGAATTTGTTCCTAAGAGTATTGCTTATCTTAAAAGCTTGTAACATGAAGGGCCTCGAAAGAGGCCCTTTTTATTGTTCCGCGGCCGTTTGCAGCAGGGTTTTCGTAAACACTTCGATGGGTTCTGCCCCGGAAATGCCGTATTTTCTGTCAAAAACGAAGAAGGGAACGCCTCGCACGCCCAGGTTTTCTCCCTCTTGAATATCTTGTTTCACGCGGTACGCGTAATTCTCGTCTTTTAACGCTTGAAGAATCCCCTCGCGTTCTAGTCCTACAGCCTCTCCACATTCCACCAGCGCTTCATCTTGTGCTAGGTTTTTGCCCTCCATAAAATAGGCTTGAAATAAGCGTTCCTCTATGGCATCGCCTTTGCCTTGGTCTTTCGCATATTGGATGAGGAGGTGGGATTTTAGGGAGTTTGCGACTTTGGCCTGATCAAAATCATAATGCAAACCCACGGCTTCTGCCATGTCTGACACACGGTCGTGCATCACTTTCACTTGCTCTAGGGAGATGCCTTTGCGCGAGGCTAAATAATCATAGACACTCGTCTCTTCGCCCAGGTCCATTGGAATCGTGGGGTCTAATTGGAAACTCTTCCACTCGATCTCCACATCTTCTTTCCCAGGAAACGTTTCTAACGCTTTTTCCAAATGCCTTTTGCCTATGTAGCAAAACGGACACATAATATCACTCCAAATCTCGATTTTCATTATTTCCCCGATTATATCTACAAATCTCAACGCTTTATCGCAAAAATCATTCCACAAAACAGTTTATTTTTCAGTTTTGTGGTCTAAATACAAACCCTATGATCAATTCAATCAGCCTAAGTTTACTCAGTTTAGTACCCAGCGTGTCTGCAACTAACGGTTTATTAACCGCTCATTTTGAAAATGTGTTAGGCACTTCATTAGATCTTAAGATCATCGCTTCGTCTGAAGCCGCGGCTAACATCGCAGAATCCAAGGTGTTAGCGGAGATTAATCGTTTGAATGAAATCCTTTCCTCCCGTGAATCTTCGGAGTTTAGTCTGTGGCTCTCGACTCGCGGAGAATCCCTCGAAATTTCTTACGAATTACGCGAGGTGTTACAGCATTTCGAAGAATGGAATTTGAAAACGGAGGGAGCATTGAATCCGGCGTCGGAGCATATTGCCAAAATGTGGGCATCCGAAATTCCTTCTGCCTCCGATTTAGCGTTGGCAGTGAATGAGGTAAATCAGCCGCACTGGTCACTAGACGAAAACGGAGCGACGCGATTAACGGACACGGAATTGAAATTACACAGCTTTACGAAGTCTTATGTGATGGAGAAAGCAGCTGCAGAGGCGATGAAAGAGGATGGGGTAGCTGGTGTGGTCGTGAATATAGGCGGGGATTTTGTGGTGAAAGGTGATTGGACGGAGAAAATAGGTGTGTCAGATCCGCGAAATGCGGGAGAGAACGCGGAGGTTTTGGGCTATATTCAAGTGAATAATCAAGCGGTGGCGACATCGGGCGATTATAGAAGAGGTTCGGATATCGATGGAGTGCATTATTCGCACATCATGGATCCGCGGACGGCGGAACCGGCTTCGGAAGTGATTTCGGCGACGGTAGCACACGAGGATGCGGTGACGGCTGGGGCTTTGGCGACTGCATTTAATGTGTTAGGCGTGGTGGCTTCCATTGATTTAGCGACTCAGTATCCGGAGGCATCGTATTTAATCGTAGACAAAGAGGGGGCAGAATATAGAAGTGAGAACTGGCCAGCGACATCTGTAGAGAAGTCCGCAATCAGTTTAGTGAATATAAAAGAGAAGTTATGGACTGCGGGCCAAAGCTTGGATATCAATTTCGAACTTGCTCGTTTCGAAGGTCGTGCGCGTCGTCCATTTGTGGCAGTTTGGATTGAAGATGAGAAGCATAAGCCGGTGAGACGTATTGCGGTTTGGTATAACAAGCCACGCTGGTTGCCGGATTTGCGTTCATGGTTTGCGGCGAAGAGGGAAGTGGAATTTGATGCGGCCTCGGTGACGGGTGCTACGCGTGGAGCGGGCCAGTATACGGTGGTTTGGGATGGGAAGAATGACGCGGGGGAATATGTACCTTTGGGGAAATATACCGTGTTTATCGAGGCGGCTCGCGAGCACGGAACGTACCAGTTGATTAAGCAAGAAATGAAGTTTGATGGGAAGGCCAAAAGCCAAACCTTAGCCGGTGGCGAGGAAATGACGGCGGCTTCATTGGTCTATAAAGCAAAGTAAATGAGAGATTTAGCGACGTGGTCGAGGTGGCTGCACATCTATTTGTCGATGTTCAGTTTCATTATCGTATTATTCTTTTCGGTGACGGGTTTGACCCTGAACCACGTGGATTGGTTTCCAGAAAGTACAGTGGTTTCTGAGCTAAAAGGTTCAGTGAATGCTGGCTGGGTTTCAGTGGCCGACACCGCTAAAATTCCTAAACTCGATATCGTCGAGCAGCTTCGCGCGAACCACAGTATTAAAGGTCAACTGAACGATTTCAGAATCGATGAGGAAGAGATTTCGATTTCCTTTCAAGGTCCCGGTTATACGGCAGATTTCTTCGTGAAACGCGCGGATGGGAAATACGAATTAACAGAAACGAAGATGGGTATTATTGCCGTGATCAACGACCTGCACAAGGGTCGCGATACCGGGAAGTCATGGTCTTGGGTCATTGACTTTTCTGCCATCTTTATGATTGTTATTTCCCTAACGGGGTTAATTTTGTTATTATTTTTAAAGAAGAAACGCACGAACGGGATGCTTTGGTTAGCTATTGGCGGGGTTGTGGTTTGGGTATTTTATTATTTTGTATGAGACGTTTATTCACCATTCACCATTTACCATTCACCATTTTACTTTTCTGTTCCGTAGTTGTGTTTGGTCAAGACCACGCTCCACTTCCGCCTCTTCCGGTGGAGGCGACCTTTGGGAATAATCGATTACATTTTCAAGCGGTTATTAATCGGCCAGTTTCAGCAAATGGGAAATTGAGTTTTTTCAATTTGAGTACCGGTGCAGTAGATTATTCAAATACAGCCTCGGAGACGGAGATCGTGGTAGTGAACAACTTGACCTATGCGCTTTTTGGAAATATTAAAGTAACCGGTGGGGCAGAGTGGCATTATAAATTAGGACTGGTTCCTCAGCTCGGATTGCAATATTTTAAGGCGAATCGGACTTGGCTAGTTTTAGTGAACCCAAGTATTAATCTGCAACCTTCTAAGAGTACAGCTACGATCGGAATTGTGGAATACAAGCCAGCGCTTTCTCAGAAAGCGCAATTGTATACTCGCGCTCAAGTATTGTACATTCAAAGTTTGCAGGACGGTTTGCATGCACGCAGTGCGTTGATGTTGCGTGCGGGTGTTACGCAGGGGAAATTCACGATCGGCTTAGGGGCTAATTTCGATTATTATGGACCGATGAAGATGGAGAAAGATAATGTGGGTCTGTTTACGCGTTTAGCGCTTTAATGAAGAAATTACTATTCCTTTTTTGTTTGAGTTTGTTTGGCTGTGAAACGGTGCAGCCGCTGGATGATGCGACGACGAATCTGAATCTTTGGAATGAAAAGAAGATTGTGAATTATTCCTACAGCTTTAAGCGCGTCTGTTTTTGTCCTTTAGAATATGTGGGCCCACATCAAATCGTCGTCCAAGATGGAAAAATATCGACCGTAAATGGAAAGCCCTACAATGCTGCTGAACGCTATGGGACTATGTATACAATCCCGGAATTATTACAAGTTATTAAGGCGAATATCGATCGAAAACCGGTTAAGAGTATCTTGAATTTCAATCCAACTTACGGCTATCCAACGAATGTATTTTTTGATTTTTCTGAAATGATCGCAGACGAGGAAATCGGCTACGAAGTGACGAATTTTAAAATTAATTAGGGCAGATCGAGATAGGTAAAGCTTTTTTAGGCGTGGGACTATAGGCTTTACAGGTGATACATTCAGCGGTGAGTTGGCTAGCGTCTAATTTGAAGTAAAATTCGTCCCCTTCTTTCAAACTAACAGGTAAAGCGCAGGGATTAGATAAGGCGAACGCATTTTTATAGTTTTTCCCTGTATCTGGATTCTTCCAAATAGATTCCACCTTCGATGTATCTATTGAACCTTCGACTAATTCAATCACGTAATTATTGCAAATTCCCTTTAGGGACAGGCGGCCCTTGTAGCAATTATCAGGAAGTACTTCTTGGGATCTACAAGCACTTAAAAGCAGGCAGAAGAGTAGTAGTGGTTTCATTCTGCTAAACTAATCATCGCTTTGATTACCTGTTCAGATGGGTCGTTAATTTTTGTAAAAATACCAGGAACTTGATTTTTTGTGAAGCGATGGCTGATGAATTGATTAGCCTTTACCTTCTCTCCTCTAAATAAATTCATTACGTATTCGAAGTCTTCCAACGTCGCGTTTCGGCTACTCATTAACGTCGCCTCGCGCTTGTGAAATTCAGGATGCGAAAAGGAGATGGCCTGTTTTTGTAATCCGATTAAAACGTATTTTCCACCGTGTGCCATTTTAGCAAAGCCAGATTCGATAGCATTCAGATTTCCGGTCGCATCAATGACGGTACTATAGGCTGTGGCGGAGGCTTCAGATACGCCTAAATTCTCTACGCAAAATTGCAGACGAGATGAATTCGGTTCTGCGACCTCGACTAAAGCCCCTTGAATTTTAGCGAGCAAAATCGTGAAAAGACCTATGGGACCGGCGCCCATCACGAGCACTTTTTCGCCTTTTTTTAGTGCCGCGCGGCGAAGTCCGTGAGCTGCAATAGACAATGGTTCGACTAAGGCTAATTCTTCCGCCGTCAGACCCTTTCCTGGTAAAATGTAGCGATCTTCTACTACGATATATTCGCGCATTCCGCCGTCAATATGTACCCCAAAAACCTGTAAACTTTCACAACAATTCGGCTTCCTAGCCGCGCATACATCGCACGAAGTACAGTTAAAATAGGGAATGATTGTGGCTAATTCTCCCATTTCGAATGTGTCGGATTCCACGATTTCTACAGCTAGTTCGTGGCCTAAAATACGCGGATAAGAAAAGAAGGGTTGATTGCCGGCGAAGGCGTGAATATCCGTTCCGCAGATGCCAATGTTACGTACGCGAAGCAGGGAAAATCCAGGTATGCGTGAAGGTATTTCTACCTCTTGCAGGCTCAGTGTTCCAGGTTGATTACATATCCATTGTTGCATGGGTTGAAATTAATAATTTAAATTAAAGAAGCAGGATTAATAGGGAGAGATTATAGATAAGAGAGTATAGAGTAGAGATGGGTGGTGAGTGGTGAATGGTAGTAAAAATGGTAAGTGTTGAATGGTAAATGGGGGCGGGTTTATCGATCATGATAATTGGGGATATCGATCATTATTTACGTTTTTTATGATCGATAAATAGGTTTTTTGTGATCGATAAATGTCGAACAGTTCAAATTTAATCATTCACCACTTACCATTTACCATTTCTTCACCATTCAATGTTGTTCTTATCAAAAATGACGACAGTCATTTTTGATAAATCCTCTCCCTTCTACCTTTGCCCCCATGCAACCGGTAAGCCTAGATTTATTGAACAAGTACAACGTAGCGATTCCGCGCTACACGAGTTATCCGACGGTACCGTTTTGGGATGAGACGATTGACAGCGAACACTGGG
>CAILUB010000317.1 GCA_903837305.1 uncultured Cytophagaceae bacterium | reverse complement strand
TCGTAATAATCTCTTTTTTGAGCCATTTTCTATTAATTTCCGACCACCACTTTCGCAAAGCGGATGACTTTTTCATTCAGTGTATATCCTTTTTCAACTACTTCGACCACTTTGCCTTTTTCCTCTTCAGAGGGGGCTGGGAATTGCGTGATGCAATCGTGCAATTCTGCGTCGAATATTTCGCCTTTAGCCGGCAATTCTTTTAACCCTTTGGATTGCAGAATGTTCCCTATTTTAGTGAAGATTAATTGAGTGCCTTCGGAGATTTCTCCTTCAGGAGCATTCGCAAGAGCACGTTCGTAGTCATCAATGACAGGTAATAAGTCAACGATTAAACGTTCCGATGCGGTTTGGATGAGCTCTATTTTCTCTTTAGCCGTACGTTTACGGAAGTTTTCGAAGTCTGAATACAGTCGAAGGTATTTCTCCTTCATCTCAGCTAATTCATCCACAGGTGCCGTTTCTTCAGCTTCTTGCGTGTTTTCTACTTCTTGATTGATAATTTCTTCCTCAGGCGTTGGTTCGTTTTCTTTCTTTTTCATGGTACAAAATTACGATTGCGAATTCCCTCTTACAAATTCGATACCAAAAACAATTTTCTGACACTTTGGCATAAATGAAATGCCCTTCGTAATTTTAAACAAATGTCTACAAGTCCCGAAGAAATTTCACGTTTGATTAAGGCCAAAGCGCAGCAATTTGGTTTTGCCTATTGTGGTATTTCAGAAGCGGGATTTCTGGAGGAAGAGGCGCCTCATTTAGAGGCCTGGCTGAATTCAAATCAGCACGGAGAAATGGCTTATATGGCGAATCACTTTGACAAACGACTGGATCCTCGGAAATTAGTGGATGGTTGTCAAACGGTCGTTTCCCTCGTTTACAATTATTTTCCGGCAGAAGAAATCGCTGTGAAAGACTTCAAAATTTCGAAATATGCCTATGGTGAAGATTACCACCGGGTCATTAAAGATAAGATGCAGGATCTTTGGGACGCACTAAAAAAAGATGTAGGCGAGTTTTCAGGTCGAATGTTCGTGGATTCAGCCCCTGTATTAGAGAAAGCGTGGGCGAAGAAGTCTGGGTTAGGGTGGATCGGGAAGAATGCGAATTTGATTATTCCGAAAAAGGGGAGTTTTTATTTCCTAGCTGAGCTCCTCATTGATGTAAAGGCGACTCCAGATGGACCCATTAAAGACTTTTGTGGTACCTGCACACGTTGCATCGATGCCTGTCCCACGGAGGCGATTACGCCTTATGTGGTGGATGGAAGCAAATGTATTTCCTATTTTACGATTGAATTAAAGGACCAGATGCCGGCTAGTTTGCAGGGGGATTTTCAAAACTGGATTTTTGGTTGTGATATTTGCCAAGATGTGTGCCCTTGGAATCGCTTTTCGAAGCCGCATGTAGAGCCTAGATTTGATACGAATCTACAGGATATCGATTGGGAAGGCTTATCGGAAGAGGTTTTTCAAACCTTATTTCAGTATTCTGCTATCAAACGGACGAAGCTAAAGGGCATTCAACGAAACATCGATTACGTGAAAAAAAAGAGGCCGTGAAACCACGGCCCTTTTCCGGTAAAATAAAACCCTAAAGTGAATTTCGTATAATCAGGCTAGGTTCGATGACCTCTACCGTTTTTTGATTGTTGAGTATCATTTCGGCCGCTTTTTGGCCTAATTTCTCTGGATGAGTACTCACCACTGTGATTCCTCCAGCAATAATTTCCTTAAATGGATGATCATTTAAGGAAATGATACCAATATCTGAGCCTAAAGTCCAGTTCTTTTTCTCCGCGTATTTGATAGCCTGGAAAAGATCGGTGTCAGACAAAGTGAAATAAATCTCCTTTTGTTGAAAGTCGTCCTCTTCTAGGCCATCTAATACTTGGAATTTCAATGAATTCGATTCGCAGAATTCACTACACGCATTGATTAATTCAGGATCGAAGTATTCGTCTTCGCTCATCACTAAATTAAGACTGCGGTACTTATTAAACAGGTTTAGTTGGGTATTAAAAATCTTTTTTAGCGAGGGGTTAGGAGGGCAGATGAGACTGGAATGACGGATGGTTCCGAAATTTTGGTCCAATAAAATCAAGCGATCCCCCGCTATTTTTTGTAAAATCTTCACCGTTTCTTCATCCTCATCGATTAAATGCGGCTGAATCAGGTAATAATGGTAATTACCGAGCTGTTGCCCAATGATTTCTTTGAATTCTCTAGGCTTGTATTGGTAGGTATAAATATCCACCATCACATTTTTGCCAAAATGATCTAAAAAAGCATTGTATAGGGTCTGGTTTGTTTCCGTCATGCGTCCGATCAAGAAAAGAACTTTTGTCTTTACTTTCAATCGCGACTCGGAAATGAAATATCCCTTGCGGAAAATGGAAGTGATTGCACCCATCTTATGTAACTCGGTATAGGCTCTTTCCACGGTGTCACGAGAAAGATAGCATTCTTCCGAAGCCTCATTAATGGACGGCAATCGCTCGCCAGGTTTTAATTCTCCCATCTCAATATCCTGCAAAAGTGAATTCACTAATTGCTGGTATTTAGGAAGTTTATTTCCTGAATTCTTTACGTTAAATGAAACAAATGTTTTATTCATGTCGAAGAAAAATTCTTGAGTCAAATGTACGTGGGTGGCCTTGTTAAGCATAGGACGTATCTTACAAATACAAGGACAATTCTTGCAATCGTTTATTTCAGGACAAATCCGTCCAATTTCCTGGTATTATTCCCTAATTTTAAGATTCGAATGAAAAGGCAAATCTTCTTCCTGTTATTCTTTAGTTTTTTGAGTGTAAAGGCTCAAAAGCAAACCCGTTATGAACGCTTGAGTACGGCGTCAGGTCTGTCTCAAAGTTCGGTTTATAAGATTATACAAGATAAAAAAGGATTTATTTGGTTTGCGACGGGTGATGGTTTGAATCGTTATGATGGACATAATTTCAAAATATACTGCAATGATCCCAGCGATCCTACAACCCTGAGTGCGAGTGAAATCTTCTCGCTTTCGGAAGACGATTTAGGTAATCTTTGGGTAGGTACTCGAAATTCTGGATTAAATAAAATAGAATTATCTACTGGTAAAATAACGCGTTTCACCAAAGGTCCAACTGGGCAAGATATGTCCAATTCTACCATTCCAAGTATTCTTAATTTAGGAAAAAATAGGATGGGTGTGGCTGTTTTAGGTTTGGGTTATTTGGTCTATGATATTCGGACGAATCAATTAATTAAATCAGAATCGGAATGGTCTAATCCATTAGTGAAAGATGTAGTTCGACTATTTAAGCACACTTCGGGTACGGTTTGGATGGGAACACGGACGGGATATCTTCTATCTCAGTTAAATCCTCGCAGTTTTATTCCGTACCAATTTGGGGCGAATTCGTATCGAGTTCGAGCGCTGTTTGAGACGAATAATGGAGATATTTTAGTGGGTACGGACGGCAAAGGAATCTATCGGTTTACGCCCAAAACTCAAAAATTTAAAGTCGTATTTTACCAGAGTTCCGATCCTTTATCTCGCCAAAATATCGTTACTTCCTTAGCTAAAGATGCATTACAAAACCTCTGGATTGGTACGGATAATGGGGTCTATAAGCTAAATGGTGAAGATTTTAGCTCCTACACTAATATACCCTCGAATCCAGATCCAGAATTAGGTCTCTCTTCTAATTCAATTATAAGTTTATTTACGGATTCAAATCAGAATACCTGGGTGGGAACTTGGGAGGCCGGATTAAATATTTCTTTCTTTCAGAAGCCCCGTTTTGCTGTTCTCCGATACAAGCCTAACACCTTACAAGGATTATTGAGCAATAAGGTAAGTACCTTGCTTGCAGATGGCGATAAAGGTGTTTGGGTAGGAAGTAATGTGGGTTTATCCTATTTCAATCATAAGTCAGGCTTAGTCACACATTACCTGAAAAGTGCGTCAAGTAATAAATTAAACTCTACAGAAACCTATGATGTGAACTTTATTCACCCGGCTGGCGATGGAGGGGTTTGGGTGGGATTATGGGGAAAGGGAATTAATTTATTTACGAAGGAGCATCAGCTGAAGGATTATCCATTTAAGCCAGGGGTCAGAGAGGCTAATTTTAATACCCTTGAACCCTATAATGCTGAATTTTTATTAGGTACTCCAGGGATGGGAGTGGTGGCTTTTAATCCGAACACGAAAGAATACCGGGTACCTTTTCCTGAATTGAGTAAATCGAATTTAGCTAATAAATCGATCGCTACTATTCGAGTGTTGAATGGCAAGGAGATTTGGGTGGGTACTATTGGGTATGGCTTATATGTATATGATATCGCTACTCGAAAAATTCGTCTTTATAAGAAAACGTCAGAGCGTGGTGCTTTAAGCTATAATCACGTCAATAAAATTTACCAAGATCGTCAAGGGCGCATTTGGGTGATGACCCAAGGTGGAGGATTAAATCAATACCTAGGCCCAGATAAGGGTTTTAAAGTATTTACGGTGAAAGATGGTTTAGCTAGTAATTCTTTGCGTGGAATGGTGGAGGACGCTAAAGGGGATTTGTGGTTCAGCACGAATGGAGGAATTTCAAAAATGGATGCAAGAACCTTGAAATTTGTCAATTTCGAAGAAGCGGATGGATTGCAAGGGAAGGAATTTATGACAAATGCTATTGCCAAAAATAGCCAGAATTGGTTGTTTTTTGGAGGGGTAAATGGTCTAAATTACTTAAAATCGGATAGCCTGCGTATGCGATTGAATGTCCCTCCAGTGTATTTTACTAAACTAAAAATCTTCAATCAGGATATGGAAGTGGGAGATGAAAAATCCCCACTTTCGGTTGATATTTTATCGACCAAACACTTGGTTTTGCAACCTGATCAATCGGTATTTAGTCTTGATTTTGTGGCTTTGGAATACCAAAGACCTAAAAATAATCGCTATGCTTATTACTTAGAAGGTTTTGAAAAAGAGTGGAATTTAGTAGGTACCCAGCGTTCAGCGACCTATACTAACCTAAGTCCTGGGGACTATGTCTTTAAATTAAAGGCAAGTAATTCGGATGGTGTTTGGGCGGAAAATCCTTATGAGTTAAAGATTACGGTTTTACCTCCTTGGTACCGAACTTGGTGGGCCTATATTCTCTATGGTCTATTTATAGCTGCTTGCATTTATGCCTTCATTCGGGAGGTAAGGGTACGTGAAGCATTCAGGACCGATTTGCGAATAAAAGAGATAGAAAAGGAGCGGATTCAAGAATTGGAGCAAGTTAAGACGCATTTCTTTACTAATATTTCTCACGAGTTAAGAACTCCACTCACATTAATTACAAGTCCATTAGAAAAATATTTCATCTCCAATACGAGCTTAAATAAGGATCAGAAGACAAAAATTAATTCGATTTACCAAAATGCTCAAAAATTACTGAGACTCATCAATCAGCTGCTGGATTTATCTAAAATTGAATCAGGAAATGTGTTGCCAGTGATCGAAAAGCACGATTTAGTACGTCAATTGCATACGATTAAACAAAGTTTTGAAGCCTATGCGCAGCAAAAGCAGATCAGGTTAAAGTGGGTGGCTCCGGTTGAATCCCTGATGGTCTATTATGATGCCGACATTATTGAAAAATGCGTTAGTAATCTCTTATCAAATGCCTTTAAATTTACTCCAGAGGACGGTATTATTGGTATTCGATTAGAATTACATAAAGTGTACCAAGGGTCTCAGGAATCGATTAATCGGGTAACGATTCATGTTTCTGATACCGGCAAAGGAATTAGTCAAGATCATATTCAGCATATATTTGACCGTTTTTATCAAATTCCAGAGAAAATGGATCGCGTGGGAACTGGTGTGGGCTTATCTCTTTGCAAGGAATTAATGGTAGTGCATAAGGGATCGATTGAAGTCCAAAGTGATTTAGGGGCAGGCTCAGATTTTAAAATACATTTTCCCGTGACCCTGGAAGCATTTGATCCTGCTTGGGTGAAAACTAGAAATCTGCCAGCAGTCAATGATTCAGAGAGTCAAAAAGTCGACTTTATTCACCAGGAAAAGCAAATACTTTTAATCGTAGAAGATCACGCGGAAATGCGTGCCTTTATTCGGGAGATTTTTGAAGGAACCTTTCAAGTGATAGAGGCGGATCGCGGAGAGACTGGCTTAGATATGGCCTTGACTTATTTACCAGATATAGTGATAACGGATTGGATGATGCCAGGTATGTCAGGGGTTAATCTTTGTAAAGCAATTCGGAATAATTCGAAAACGAGTCATATACCATTAGTTATCTTAACTTCTAAAAGCTCTCAAGAAAGCCAAATCGAAGGAATGCAGTCAGGGGCAGATGATTTCATCTCTAAACCATTCCATGCAGATATTTTGGAATTAAGGGTAGCTAAATTATTAGAGGCAAAAGAGCGAATGCGCAAGAGCTGGCAAGAATCCGTACTAAATCAAGACCTCCAAAAGACGCCTGTTTTTGAAGATGAGTTCCTTTCAAAAGCCACCCAACTAGTCATTGAGCACTTAGATGAAGCTGATTTTGACGTAGAGCATCTGGAGCAAGCCTTAGATATGAGTAAGATGCAACTCTATCGTAAATTGAAAATGTTAACTTCGCTAGCTGGAAACGAGTTTATACGTTCGATACGTTTACAGCAAGCGAGAATATTATTAGAAAAGGGTTCCTTAAACGTTTCAGAGGTAGCTTACCAAGTAGGCTTTAATGACCCAGCTTATTTTACGCGTGCCTTTAAAAAACAATATGGATTCGCTCCTAAAACATTCCTTACTAAAAAATAATATGCGCAAATTATCTCTCGTTCTTGTCTGCGGTTTCTTAGTTTCTTGGGGCTTTTTAGCTCATAAAACGCTTCAGCAGCTTGCTATTTATCCCTTACCTACAGATTTAGGTTTGTTTTTCTATGCAAACCAGGATTACATCGTTCAGCAATCCATTCGTCCGGATGTGCGTCGTAAAGACGATAAGACAGAGGATTCGAAACATTATTTAGATATGGATGCGAACGTGTTTGGCCCTAATTACCGGACGGATATTCCTCATGATTTCAAGCAAGCGGTGGCAAAGTATTCTTTTGATAGTTTACGAAAAGAAGGTTTAGTGCCCTGGGAAGTGAATCGGGTGTATGGCAGATTAGTGAATGCTTTCAAAAACGAGATGCGCGATTCGGTCTTATTTTATGCCGCGGATTTAGGTCATTATGTGGCGGATGCGCACGTTCCATTACATACCACGAAAAATCACGACGGTCAATTAACGAATCAAAAAGGCATGCACGTGCTTTGGGAATCCCTTGTTCCAGAAGCGCAATTAAAGAATTATGCTTTATACTACCCTAAAGTGCCTGAATACATAGCTAAACCGCAGGATTTTATTTTTCAGATTTTGTTAGAATCACACGCAATGCTGCCGGAAATGTTCAAGGCTGAAACGGAGGTTCGAAAGGCATTAGGGGAAGAAAAATCTTTCAAAATGGTCGAGCGTTATGGTAAAATGCAGCGGTATTATACGGATGAGTTTATTCAAGCCTATGGGGATAAATTAGGGACTTCCATACCTAATCGTATGATTCAATCGTCACATCGTGTGACCTCTTTTTGGTATTCAGCATGGAAAGATGCGGGTTCACCTACTTGGGTAACGAAGGATATTTCAGCTGATAAGAAGGTAGCCTTTGAATCTGAAAAGGCTCAATGGAGATCCAATACATTGATTTCAACTGGTAAATTGATTTCTCTTCATAAGTAAATGCAGCAAATTTTAGTTATTTCTGATACGCACAGCTATTTAGATCCGCGCTTAATTCCGCATGTGGAAGCTTGTGATCAGATTTGGCATGGAGGAGATTGGGGGTCGGTGGCAGTGGCTGATACGTTAATGGGTTTCGGAAAGCCTGTTTATGGGGTATATGGAAATATCGATGACCGAACCATTAGGAATATGTTTCCTAAAATCGCTCGCTTCTCCTGCGAGCAAGTTACCGTTGCCATGACGCACATAGCTGG
>CAILUB010000316.1 GCA_903837305.1 uncultured Cytophagaceae bacterium | reverse complement strand
GTCATAGGAAATCGTCTCCGCAACGCCGGTTAAATCCCCCACGGAAAGAAAATAGCCCTGAGACAAGAAGTTCCATTTTTTATGGCGGTAATTCGTATTTCCAGAGAGAAGAGTCACTTTAAAGTCCGTATTGCGTGCCTGGCCATTTAAGATAAAAGAACCCAGACTCCATTTTGAATTCAAAGGATAAGACATCGTCAAATCCCGACCAAAGAAGCTCGTCACCTTGTACTCTTCCGTCATTTGAAACGCCGGCATGTGAATCCCTATAATGGCCTTAAATTTCTTATCAATAAATCGGTAGCGCGTAAATAACACCACAGTCGTAGGCGTCATACTCTGGATGCGCATCATATACATCATGGAACCAATTAATCTCCTTTTCGGATTTGTGCTGGCGTTGATGATTATATTAGGCTCTTTCGAGGTAAAAGCTGGGATGAAGGAGAATCCACCAGTGCTCACTTCGATGCTTCCTGTTTGAGCATTCAGGGTGCTGGTCGCAAATATGATAAAGCAAAGGGTTATAAATTGTTTCATTTTGATACATTAGGGGTAAAAGCCGGTGCAAAGGTACGCTTTTTCTTTCTGAAAACATCCTATGGGTTTTTTCAGTTAGTATTTCATGGCCAAATCCCCTATCCATATCGTCTGGTTCAAACGTGACCTCCGCTTTACGGACCACGAGCCTTTGTACCGGGCTTTGGATTCTGATATACCGGTGTTATTGGTTTATTTCTTCGAGCCATCCCTGATCGCTTTTCCTGATAGCGACGTCAGACATTGGCGATTTATTCACGAATCTTTAGTCGAGATGCAGGGGCGATTAGAGGACCGAAACGGAATCCTTTACCTCTTTCATTCCGAGGTTTTACCGGTGTTTAAAGCAATTTCTGAGCAATATGAAATTCGCCAAATTTTCTCCCATCAGGAGATTGGAAATGATTTGAGTTTTCAACGGGACAAAGCGGTGGCGAACTTTTGTCGTAGCGCTGGCATTTTATGGAATGAAACTCCCTCCGGCGGCGTAATTCGCCGCTTGAAATCGCGGAAAACATGGCAACAACGCTGGGAAGAGACGATGCGGCATGAACCTTATTTAGTTCGCGAGGATAACTGGAATTTGCTGCGCTTGTCGTCTGAATTTTATGATGCTTTTAAAGGTCCAGAACTGCCACTTGCATTTAAAACACGGAATCTTGTCTTCCAAGAAGGTGGTGAATACTGGGGTTGGAAATACCTGAAAAGTTTCATCGAATCTCGGCATAAAGACTATAGCTTTTCCATCAGTAAACCGGAGGCAAGTAGACGAGGTTGTAGTCGGATTTCTCCTTATTTAGCTTACGGAAATATCAGCATGCGGATGGCTCATACGTTCACCATGCAGCATTACAAGACCGCTTTGAATAAACGGGCACTCTCTAATTTCACCTCCCGATTGCATTGGCAAGGTCATTTCATGCAGAAGTTTGAGGATGAATCGAGAATGGAATTTGAACCTGTAAATAAGGCCTACAAAGCGCTCGAGAAAGACCGCGATGAGTTCTTGATTCAGGCTTGGCAAAAAGGCCAAACCGGAGTTCCTCTCATCGATGCGTGTATGCGCTGCGTGGTCGCGACCGGTTATTTGAATTTCCGGATGCGAGCAATGGTCGTGTCGTTTTTTGTATTTAATCTATGGCAGGATTGGCGGGATTTAGCGCATTTTCTAGCACGGCAATTTCTCGACTACGAGCCGGGCATTCACTACCCTCAAATCCAAATGCAAGCGGGTGTAACAGGTATTAATACCATCCGAATATATAACCCGATTAAGAATTCTTATGCCCATGATCCAGACGGAATCTTCATCAAAAAATGGGTGCCGGAATTAGCGTCGATTCCGTCTACCTTGATTCACGAACCTTGGAAATTAAGTGACATGGAACAGACTTTGTACGGGGTCAAAATCGGGGTGGATTATCCCGCTCCGGTCGTGGATTTAAGTGCGACAAGAAAGACGGCGTCGGATCAAGTTTGGGCGATGAGAAAAACTCGTTCAGCTAGAAAAGAGAGTAGCCGCATCCTCCAAAAACACGTCAATAAATGAGCGCATTTCTGATTTTCCCCCATCAATTGTTTGAAGAAACACTCGCTCAAGAAGCAGATGTATTTTACCTCGTAGAATCTAACTTATTCTTCAAACAATACGCCTTCCACAAACAGAAAATACTTTTCCACCGGGCGAGCATGCGCGCCTTTGCGGACAGACTTCGCGCTGCTGGGAAAACGGTGGAATACATCGATGCACAAGATCCGCGGGCTTCAGAAGTTGCGCTGGTTTCTTCCATCGAAGGCGCGATAAGCTTGTTCGATCCCAATGATTATCTACTGGAACGCAGGTTACGTCGCGCAGGTATAATTCACTTGCTGACGAGTCCGAACTTCCTCAACACTGACACCGCGCTGCTCGGTACGCGTAAGCCTTATTTTCAAACGGCCTTTTATACCCAGCAACGAAAAGACCGAGGTATTTTACTCGAAGAAGACGGGAAGCCAATGGGCGGTCAATGGACTTTCGATGCGGATAACCGCAAGAAAATACCGATGAATACCTTTATCCCAGCACCCTTTCCGGAGACTGTTACTAACGAATATATCCTGGAGGCCATCGACTATGTTTCTAGGCATTTTCCTGACAATCCAGGTTCTTCCGAGCGCCCCTTTTCGGGAGCTTATTACCCGGTGACACAGGCTGAGGCGCAAGCCGCACTGGACCAATTTATTCGGGAACGGATGCCGCTTTTTGGGGATTATGAAGATGCGATTAAGGCGCAGGAAAAGACTTTATTTCACAGTATATTGAGTCCGTTGATTAATGTAGGATTATTGAATCCGGCACAGGTAATCGAACGCATTGCCGCCTCCGCTGCGCCCTTGAATAGCGTGGAGGGATTCATTCGCCAGGTCGTAGGTTGGCGGGAATTTGTGCAGTTATTGTATCGAAAAATCGGAGTCCAACAGCGCACGTCGAATTATTGGGGATTTACGAAAGAAATGCCCGCAGCCTTTTACGAAGGGACTACGGGTTTGGAACCAATAGACCAAACGATTCGCAAACTGTTAAAAACGGGCTATAACCACCACATCGAACGCCTGATGGTGCTGGGGAATTTTATGTTATTGTGCGAAATAAAACCCGATGCGGTTTATCGCTGGTTCATGGAACTGTACATCGATGCGTACGATTGGGTGATGGTGCCAAATATCTATGGCATGTCACAATTCAGCGATGGAGGTTTGATGACCACGAAACCCTATATCTGCGGTTCGAATTACATCTTGAAAATGAGTGATTATCCGAAGGGCGAATGGCAGGAGATTTGGGATGGTTTGTTTTGGCGATTCTTAGATAAACAACGCGAAACCTTCCGCAAAAATCCGCGCTGGGCGATGCTGATCAGTACTTGGGATAAGATGCCTTTGGAAAAAAGAGAAGCCCACCTTGCGCGCGCCGAAGCTTTTTTAACTCAACTGTCTGCTTAATTTATTCCAAAACGAAAAGAAGCTATTGAACTCCCCTTGCAAGCCAGGTGCTAAACTCGGGTGCACTTCACGAATGCCCTGAAAATGAACATTTATGGGATGATCACGGAAAATCCCTTTCAGATTAAGGTCCGCATATTCCCCATAATAGACTTGAATTCCCGGTATATTTTCAGCGAGCGATAGGATGAACTCCATCGTCTTAGGAGCCATCGGATGTTGCACAAAATGACTCGGCTCTAAGACCAAAATACGGTTGCCTGTTTCGCCTTCGTGGAACGTAGGGTCAAGCGTGTAATGGGTATAGATGAAGGTAGGAATTCCATCGATTAATTCCAGCGGTTTCGTCGTGGGCGGGGTAAACGGAAATGAGGCCTCTACCGATCTACATAAATGATTAGGCGCAGGTTGCGAGGGCAAGTCCTCGTAGTCAAAATCCAAGAAAGTGCCTCTCTGCTGACTACCAGTATAGCGATTAATATTCTCCTGATTCGCGTAATACAATTTGTTGCTAAACGTCCCGGCGCACCATTGCCAACTCAGCGCGTTGCTTGCTAAATCGCCGTCCAATAAATGGTAATACAGCCATTGGGCAGGTTCTAACCAATGGTATTTTGCCACGTTACAAATCGTCGAGGCTAGGTACATGCGGAGGTGATTGTGGAGATATCCCGTTTCTGGGAAGTTCTTTAATGCTCCATCTAAAGCTTGAATTCCTGTTGTAGATTCTAACACTGCTTTCGGAACCCCAAAGCGCTCAATGCCCTCCTGTGGATGGCGAATGTCTTCGAAAATAGCATCACCTTTTTGAAACCAAGTGCGCGTATAAAACTCGCGCCAGGCTAATTCTTGGATGAATTTTTCCGCTTGTTCTAAACCGATTCCACGATCCTTTAATCGTTTGACGACTTGGGGAACCGTGATGAAACCACGGGATAAATAGGGGGAAAGATAGGAAACACCTCCGGTTATGAAATTCCGGCTTCGTGCATACTTTTCTGGATCGAATTGATCGATGCGTTCGTAAACGGCGGCGAGGTTCGTAGGGAAATTCACTAGCGCTTGCTGATTTTATTCAGACTACTGCTACGTTGCAACGTGCATTTAAAGCGCGGATCTACCGCAACACGCTTTTGCAGATGTTTCGTGCCGCGGCCCGTCATTCGTTTTCGCCACATGCGGAAACTTGACTCTTTGCTATTCAAGCGCATAAATTCGATGACCTCTTTTTCCTTTAGTCCAAACTGAAACTCGATCGCCTCAAAAGGCGTACGATCTTCCCAGGCCATTTGGATAATGCGGTCAATATCTTCGTCCGAAAACTTATTTGCTACGTCTACACTTTTCACCACAGTAGATGATTTGGTCCCAATTCTTCTCCCACTTCTTGCGCCAGGCGAAAGGGCGATTACAGACGGGACAGGTTTTGGAGGGTAAATGTTGTTTTTTAACGCCTTGCATAAAAAAAGGGCTTGCCTATTAAGACAAACCCTTTTCAATGTAAAATGTTTAAACTAGAACAAATCTCTGCTGGAAGCGTTCCGCCCGCTAATTGAATATATATCCATTGCTTGACTGAGACAGAAGGCAACGGTGTTATAATTTATAGGGGTTATTAACTCGTTTATTGACTGTTTTTACCAGATTACTTTTGAAGGCACTTTTAGGAATAATTTTATCATTTTTACGAAGCTCATTCACGGTTTGTTTACCCAGCATTCCTCCTGATTTAGATTGTTTACTAATTTTCATATTTAAACCTCAATTTCGCCCCGCAAATATAACACTGCCTCACCCGCTATTTCTACGCGATCTCCCACTAATTTACACCTTAACTCTCCGGTTCGCAAGGATAATTGACGAGCTGTTAATTCGGATTTGCCTAAAACCCCTGCCCAATAAGGCGTCAAAGTTGTATGAGCAGAACCCGTCACCGGATCTTCATTCACCCCGCAAGCAGGACCAAAAAAGCGCGACACAAAATCGGTCGTTTCGCCAGGAGCCGTCACGATAATCCCACGAACTACATGTGATTTTAATGCTTCAAAATCTGGTTGCAAAGCCAAGATTTCCGATTCCGAATCGTAAACAAACAAGTAGTCCGTTTTCCCTTTATAAACCGCACGAGGCGGCTGAGATAAGCCGATGGCAAACTCCGGTTTAAAAGGTAATTCCGCCAAAGAGTCAACCGGAAAATTCAAGGCCAAAACCGAACCATTCCTTGTCACGGATAATGGACCGCTTCGGTGCGAAACGAAGTTGATTTGATCACCGACATAACCCAATTCATGAAACAAAACATACGCGCTCGCTAAGGTCGCATGTCCACATAAATCCACTTCAACTGTAGGCGTAAACCAACGGATTTCATAGTTTTCGCCAGCGTGCATTATGAAGGCAGTTTCTGCTAAATTATTCTCGGCAGCTATGTTTTGCATTACACCATCCGGAAGCCAGTCAGATAAAGGGCAAACGGCAGCTGGGTTGCCTTTAAAGCGTTCGTTCGTAAAGGCGTCGACTTGGTAAATAGGAATTTTCATTAGCCTAAAATTACGGCATTTTCTTTAAATCCTTTAAACGTCAAATAAATCCCCAGCGAAAATTCCCACAAGTACAACATCGCTAGACGATGCAGAACTTAAGATAAAATTAGGTTGGTGAATTTCGTGGTAAAGCGATAAAGTCGGGATCGAAATGAAGGTCAACAGGTAGAGAATACCGGCGGTCAAAGAAGTTTTACGGGATGTTGTCATAGTCTGCAAGTACGCCAATTCAATTTAGACAATTCGGATTATTATTTAAACGGCAAGCCTGCTATCTTTGGAATCCTATGAAAAATCTACAAATCATTCCGGCTACTTTAGAAGATCTCGCTACTTTACAAGCCATCGGTCGAAAGACCTTTGTAGAAACCTTTTCAACAGGTAATTCGGAGGAAAATATGGCGGCATATCTGGAAGAGGGATTTTCGAAGCAGAAACTCGAGGCGGAATTGCGAAACAAAAATTCTAAGTTTTACTTCGCACTTCAAGGAGAAGAAGTGATCGGCTATTTGAAAGTAAACCAGGGTGATGCGCAAACTGAAAAACAAGATCCAAATGCACTCGAAATTGAGCGCATTTATGTGCTTCAGCAATACCACGGGAAACAAGTGGGATTATTACTTTACGAGCAAGCTTTATCGATCGCAAAAGCACGCAAGGCGCCCTATATGTGGCTTGGGGTTTGGGAGGAAAATCCGAGGGCCATTCGGTTTTACCAGAAGTTGGGATTCGTTGAATTTGGCGAACATATTTTTCAGCTAGGAGATGAGGCGCAAAGGGATGTGTTAATGAAACTGTATTTACAACCACTTCTTTCTTCTAAACCACACATAAATCGAACCGCTCAGCAGCAACATAAATCCGAGTAACATTGGATAGCCCCAGCGCGCTCTTAGCTCTGGCATGTAGTCAAAATTCATCCCATAAATCCCCGCTATAAAGGTTAAGGGCATAAAAAACACGGAAAAAATCGTCAAGACCTTAATGACTTCATTCGTCTTCTGCGCCGAAATCGACAAGTAAAAATTCACCAAATTGGACACATCTTCATGAATCTGGTCATAGATATTCATCAACTTCAAATGCAAGTCACGCGTATCTTGTAGGACATCTCCTTCTGTTTCCGATAATTTGATAGAACTAACCGCCTCTTGACTAAACAACAGCAGCTTCTTACTCATTAATGATTTTCGCTTTATTTGGTATAATTGAGATAACATCTGGGGTGTTAAATTCTGCGAAAATACTTTACTCTCAAAGTCATCTAGTTCATTCGATAAACGTACTGCTGGTGTTTCATAGGAATGCAAAATATGCCAAAGCATTTTGGCCACAATAGCCTCCACTACATGCAATTGTCCGGTATTAAAAAAGCGCGTCCGTACATCATTTATAAAGTCATGCGGAATACGGTGAATGGTCACTAACAATCCAGGCCGGTAAAAAAAGGCAATTTTAGTGGAGATAGACTGAATAGAAACCGATTGCCCTGCCCGAATAGGGATGAGAACCCGAGTGATGATGAAGTGCGTGCCCTCAATATCTTCGTGCTTAGGAAGGTGATCAGCTTGGAGGCAAGCCGATAATGCATACGCATTCAATCCATATTGCGCGCTCAGTTCGGACAATTCCGTCTCAGAAGGACTTGTGACATCAATCCAAGTCAATTGCAATGCCTTGTTCTCAAAAATTGCTATAGCCATCCGTAAATTTTGTCAAGGATTAAATCAAAATAATTAGGCCAAAGATTTTAACACCTTTGGCCCCATAATGCACTTATATGAATCTTTTATTTCACTACCGTAATCAATCCCGGAATCTCCACCATTTCGTTCGCCTCCGCC
>CAILUB010000315.1 GCA_903837305.1 uncultured Cytophagaceae bacterium | reverse complement strand
TTTCAAAGACCCATTTGCATATTTTAAATTAAAATAAGATATTTGCAAACCAATTCAAGAAAACGGTCCTATAGCTCAGCTGGTTCAGAGCACCTGCCTTACAAGCAGGGGGTCCTAGGTTCGAATCCTAGTGGGACCACAAAAACCACCTTTAACGAGGTGGTTTTTTTATTTTAGAATGGTGTAAGCCCCCCCCTTTCCAGAAATTCCATTATCTCAAACTTCTTGTAATTCAAGATTTAGGCGATTTTTAACATGTTTATCTTGTTTTTGCCTAAACGCGGTATTTGACTGAAGTTCATGTTCTTTTTCTTTCTCCAAAACTCGATACCAACTGATGGCGGGAATCATAGCATTTGAATGAAGCTCTAACCGGACTATCGTTTTTTCATTGGGTAACCGGCGCCTATTCAATATCAGACTAAGTTCAGCCTCTTTTAAATCAATGTCATTAGCGAACTTTTTATTGACCTTGTAATTCAACCTTATATATTTTCTCAGAAAAGATGCAAATGATAACTCCTGATCAAAGATTTCTGATTTAGCGTAATCTTCCATTAAAAAGCGTAATTGCAATACTTGGGCATATAATTGCTGATTGCCTGTGATTCTTTCTCTATTTTTTCTTCGAGCTTCAGCCAGTTCTATATCGGCTGATTTTCTTTCCTCTGGAGTTAGACGATTTTCAAATACAACAGAGTCAGCTAACTCGGCTAAGGTAAATTTATTTTCATTCGTTTTCATACCTTGTATTCCTTTAAAAGATTAAATAGAGAATTAGATTCTACATAAATTTGCCTGCCAGCGTCTAACATCCCATATTGACTCATATAATATTTTTTCAATTCAGTCTTAGGCATTAGTGAAACACAAGCATCAGCACCAAACAATTTAATAGCTTCACGACATGCAAAGGCGATTAAATTCCCTGCAATTCGATCATATATTTTATTTTTACCCATATTTTCAATTGAACAAGCTAATAACACAATTTCAATTCGCAGTTCATCCCTATGTACCTTCAATGACGTAAGTCCTAAGATTTCGTCGCTTTCAATCAACCTAAGCTTATATATATCATTTGTCTTTTGCTCTTCCCAGTTAAAATGATACCTAGATTTTGTAATATTCTTAAAATCCGAATCTTCTAATTTCTCTACAACAATTTTTTTAGGCTCACCAGTCTTAAGTAGTAGTACCTCCATCATATAAATGTAGTGAAATTATTAACAAAAATGTAAATTATTAACAAAAATGTAAATTATTCAAACTGGAATTAAAGTGTTTTCTAAGGTTTGAAATAGGGTATTTTAAAAAGAGGAAATTATATTCATTCATCTCAATTTCTTGGGTTTTCCCAGCCCTAGCGCCATTTTAAGTGGATATTTGGAATTTCCGAACTACCACTTTATCAGGCCAAACAAACTTAAAAAAAAGTAGGTGAGTAAACGAATTAAAGGAGGCCAAGAAATTGATAAATATTTATAGGACCGAAAGTATTACTATTTAAACCAGTTCCAAAATTTCGAACTAAAGATACTCACTGAGGTACTAGCCGCAATACTTTTAGAGATCGATACTTTTCTGATTCCAAATTTCAAATAATCTGTTTTTTCTCAAATTACTTTGAATGATAGATTAACACAATTGATTGACCTTAGCTGACATTTTCACAACACATCATAATCAAGCAAATACCACGAATGCTTGAACCCATCTTTCATTTTTACAGCTTGGATGGATATCCAGCTCAAAGAAGTTACAGGTAAAGCGATTGATATCGCCGCCTTATTCGCCGGAATAGATTTTATATACTTGTTATTGAGATAAATCTCTAAAAAGTCTATTTGTTGTTGATTACTAATTTTAAAATTAAATCGAGCTATTCCATCTCGTTGAGGTTTAATTTGTTTAAAGCGGGGTGTTAACTCTTTTACCTGAAGAAGATTAAACATAGGTTGAGGCCAAACAAGGCGCTTGAAGGACTCGTAGCCGATGGGCTTTTCTAGGTATTGCTTAGCTGGGTCTAATGGAATGCTGGAATAAATAAAGACCTCCGGATCAACTAAAAAGAGATGGTCAAAATACTCCTTCTTGTAAGGCAACTTATAGCTAATTGTGCAATCAATCATCTTCATTTCTCCATCGATCTCTACTGCGTTCCAAAGATGATTGAGAGCTAGGGTGTCTGGAAGGACTTTTGCCCGTCTTGTACCGCTAATTATCTCCACATCAATTCCTTGCACCGCACACAGTTTTGCAAATAGATTGCCAAAATGCCAACATACACCCTTTTTCGTCCTTAGCAACTTCAACATCTCCTGCTCTTCAACCTTTCTAACATCCTCCATCGTTTTAACTGTATATTTTCGCTTTTTATTCTCATTACCCGCCTGAACATCGTATTGCATATTGTAGGTGATGTACATATAAAATGCCCTGATTAAGCACCTGCGATCCTCAAAATCCTTTGCAATCTCATTAGACAAACCCACTACGGTTTTCTGCTTGTATTGCTTATGAATAACAATACTATCGACCTGGTAGTCCTCGTATTGGGCATTAGAAATAAAAGAAATAAGTAGAAGCGAGGATAAAAGAAGGAATGATTTATACATAAAGGCTCGATGGATGATTTCGAGCTAGAAACGAATTATATTGAATGAAATTATTAGAGGATGATTGATTGACCTTATATGGCAGAAAGATTTTGGAATATCATTACCTCTTAATAAAACGCAGTAGTATTAACTGCATTAATACTGTAGATTGCCAAAGGTCAAATAAATGACTACCCTAATAAATCAAAAGCATGAAAAAGATATTATTATTCAGTTTGTTTATGTTTTCATTACAAGTTTATGGTCAGAAGACAATAACTTTTGAGGAAATGAGTACAATTACCAAAGGAGCATTTCAAAATATTGAATGTGATGTATATACTGCTAAAGACGGATATTCATATAAAGTTGGAGATACCTTAAAAATTGGAAGACCTTCATCAAATAAAACATTTGCCTATATAACAAGTGGAGGTACTGCTGCAGCTTTATCAGGACAAGCTCCTCAAGGTTTAACGGCTAATTCTAGTGGAGGAATTACTTTTATTAAAAGAATTGCAGTTGGTGGAACAAAGAGAATGGGATTTAAAATGTATGTTATTGGAACGGGTGCTTGTGGTTTATGTCCAAACAATATGATAGATTTTGAGCAGGCACTTGCTACAGGTGAAATTGAATCTAAAGGATATACAAAAGAGAGCGCAATTGTAAAGTTAAAACAAGCTAAAGATTTATTAGATTTAGGTATGATGTCTCAAGCTGATTTTGATAAACTTAAAGAGTCATTAAAGAAATACATACTTAATTAATATAGTATTTGTTATAGGTTAGCTTTGTTTAATTCAAAACAAAGCAATGTTAAAAGAAATTAAGTTGAATAAATTGGGCAGCAGATAAAAGAGCAGAAGAGGCTGA
>CAILUB010000314.1 GCA_903837305.1 uncultured Cytophagaceae bacterium | reverse complement strand
TTGCAGGCGGGAACGTCACACTTTTTAGGCCAAAACTTTGCCAAAGCTTTCGATGTAAAGTTCGTTAACAAAGAAAACCAATTGGATTATGTGTGGGGTACCTCTTGGGGTGTTTCCACCCGTTTAATGGGTGCCTTAATCATGGCTCACTCGGATGACCAGGGTTTAGTATTGCCTCCTAAATTAGCTCCAATTCAAGTTGTGATTGTACCGATCTATAAAGGGGATGAGCAATTAGAAAATATCAAAGCGCGTATCAATCCATTAGTGAAAGCACTAAAATCCCGCGGTGTATCCGTGAAGTTTGACTTTGCAGAGAACCAAAGCCCAGGATTTAAATTCGCGGAATACGAATTAAAAGGAGTTCCTATTCGTTTAGCGATTGGAAACCGGGACATGGAAAATGGCACCATTGAATTAGCGCGTCGCGATACAAGAGAGAAGACGAGTATGCCATTCGAAGGAATCGAAGATGTGATCGTGGATACATTAGAAGACATTCAAAAGAGCATATATAAAAAAGCATTTGACTTCAGAGCAGCGAATACCTTCGAGGTGAATAGCTGGGACGAGTTTACCGCGAAAATCGAAGATGGCGGATTCCTTTCTGCCCATTGGGATGGTTCGTCAGAGACGGAAGAAAAAATCAAAGAATTAACGAAAGCGACGATCAGATGTATTCCTTTGGATACTAAAGAAGAAACTGGAAAATGCATCCTAACAGGAGCACCTTCCAGCCGCCGAGTGATCTTTGCGCGCGCCTACTAGGACACGATATTTTTCAATACTTCTAATACCCGATCGATCTCCGTTCGGGTATTATTTTTGCTAAAAGAGAAACGAACAGCGGCTCCAGTTGCGGTCGGATTCAAGGCCGTTAACACGTGAGAGCCTACCGATGTTCCGCTTGAACAGGCGCTACCGCCTGAAGCCGAAATCTTCTCAATATCTAATTGAAATAACAGCATATCGCCGTCCGCCACCGATGGGAAGCGCACGTTCAATACCGTATACAAGCTATTTTCTACATCCCCAGAGGCTCCGTTGAAGGAAATGCCTGGGAATTGTTTTTGTAGTCCTTCGATGAAATAGGCTTTCAAGCCTTTGATATAGGTTGCGTGCTCGTCCATAGCGGAGTAGGCCATTTCTAAGGCTTTGGCAATACCTACCATTCCATAGACATTCTCCGTACCGCCACGCTGGTTACGCTCTTGCGCTCCGCCATGCATCAATGGATTGAATTTCGTACCCGCTTTTGCATACAAGAAACCGATACCCTTAGGGCCGTGGAACTTGTGCGCTGCACCCACCATAAAATGAACTTTCAAGGCAGAAGCGTCGTGCTTGTAGTGGCCCATGGTTTGGACTGTATCCGAATGAAACAAAGCGCCATATTGCTCGCACAGGTCTCCCACCGCGTGTAAATCCAATAAATTCCCGATCTCATTATTCCCGTGCATCAGACTTACAATCGCCTTTTCAGAAGAGGATAGCAATTCCTCCAGATGCGCTAGATCAATCGATCCATCAGAAGACACCCGGACTAATTTCAATTCAGCCAAACCCAGTTTCGC
>CAILUB010000313.1 GCA_903837305.1 uncultured Cytophagaceae bacterium | reverse complement strand
TCAGCATGGAAGTGAGTTTCGAATACATACTTGATTTTGGCACCATTACGCTCCGCTTTCTCGATATACGGTTGTACTTCGCGAAGTGGATCGATGATCGCTGCTTCTCCGTTGTTCTCGATGTAATAAGCACCTTGTGCTAAACATCCAGTATAAATTTGTTCTACTTTCATTTTCGTATTTATTATGCTGTGAATGTGTTTAATCTATTTCAATGGGAAGGCTAATTGTTGGATCAGGATGTAAATACCCATCACCAAAACAAACCATCCAAAACCTACTTTTAATTTATTGCCGTCTACTTTTTTACTAATTATATCGCCTAAGAATATACCTACAATCGCGAGTCCTGTTACAGTTAATAATAAGTTCCAGTCAATGGCATGATGACCAAGATCACCGGTAAATCCAATTAATGACTTCGCTGCGATGATCAATAAGGAAGTTCCTACTGCTTGCTTCATGGATAATTTAGAAAGCATTACTAAGGCTGGTATGATTAAGAATCCTCCTCCTGCACCTACTAGGCCTGTTAAGGTACCTACGACAGCTCCTTCTAAAAGGATCATTGGGTAATTGAACACTTGCTCTTCTTCTACGTAAGTGCCTAATTTTTCCTTCTCACATTGTTCACATTTTCCACGGATCATGGAGATGGAGGCCGCTACCATTAAAATGGCGAATAAAACCATCATTAAAATGGATTTGGTAACCATGAAATCCCCTAATGTAAATACTTCAGCTGGAATTAAGGGAACGATGAACTTTCTTGTGGCATATACGGCTGCAATAGAAGGGATACCAAAAATAACCGCCGTTTTTACGTTGATTAATCCTTGCTTGTATTTTGGAAAAGCTCCAACTAAAGAACTAGCGCCTACGACAAATAAAGAGTAAGCTGTTGCTAGAATGGGTTCAACTCCGAAAAGGTATACTAATACGGGTACCGTTAGAATGGATCCACCACCACCGATGAGGCCGAGTGAAATTCCAATTAGTAGTGAGGCGAAATAACCTATAATTTCCATGCGTGTTGTATTGTTTTTTGTTGATACAAATTTGGAGCCATTTTTAGAGCTTTTTCGTGATTTTTATCACAAGCCTAAAAAAAGTTTTTATCAAAAATGGAAGTTAAAAATGAGGTTATAATTGCTCATATTGACCTTATTGATGATGTATTTCTCATTTTGGTAGGTTTCTCCCTGATTTGTTTTGTGTACATACAAGGCTTGAATTTCTAGTCCCTCTAGGAAATCAGTAAATTCATAACTCAAATCTACATTCAATTGTGTATAGCTAGGTAGTCCATATTTGTTTAATGCATAGTTCTTCACGTCAGGTAGTTGAAAATAGCCATAACTAATCGAAGTCTTTAAAGGTGCTTTAGGAAAGACATAATTTATTTTCCCTACATAGGCGTTCACATCGCCAAATCCCTCATTACGTTCCCGAGGCATAAAGGTATAGAATGGATCTCGGCCCCATTCGCGTGGCATCAAATAACGGCCCTCTGCTGTGATGCGGGTATAATTTACAGATGTTTTCCATTGGCCTTGTTCGTATCCTAATTTCGTGCTAAAAACGCGGGATTTTTGGTCCACAGAAAAATATGTTTTCGTAGGGTCTTCGTTACCGCCATCCTTCACTGCTTGCTGTTGCGTATACTGAAAACCGGCTACC
>CAILUB010000312.1 GCA_903837305.1 uncultured Cytophagaceae bacterium | reverse complement strand
TTTTGTAATTTTAGACAAATGTATAATTATGAAAGATAAAATTTTAGGGATAATCCGCCATGCTTTAACATTTGCTGGTGGTTTTATCGTTGCTAAAGGGCTAGTCGACCAAGCTCAAATCGTTGAAATCATTGGTGCTGTTATGACACTTGCTGGATCTATCTGGTCCATAGCTTCTAAAAAGGCTTAATGATGGGGAGTTAAAACTCCCCTTTTTTATTGAAATTTATAGCAAAATATATCTACATCTTCTAGGCAGTTCACTACTCTCGCAAATACACCCACCTTGTTTAATGTGCTGATAACATATTGCTGAAGTTCGGTAGCATCTTTTCCAGGTTGTTTTACTTCCAAAAATATCACGTGTCCATTTCTAATAGCCATTAAATCTGGTATGCCATTGGTAGTTGTTTGGATGAGTTTAGTTACCCACCAACCGTTCTTCTTTAACCTTTCAGCTATTTTCTTTTGTATTTCTGATTCTTTCATATTCTTGTATAGTTTTAAATATTTGATAAATTACTTGAGGAACTACAGCATTCCCATATCCCTTTAGGGATTCTTTTCTCCATTTAGGAAAGGTAATAAAGTCCAATCTTGAGGAAATCCCATCATCTCCGCTACAAATTGGGGAGATAGTTGGGAAGTTTTTCCAGTTATTTTCCTTGTTCTCTTGACCAAAGAATCCTGATTCTCCAATCCAATTACTTTCTCTCCGCAATCCGATGCCATTGGTGTTGGAAGAAACATCGAATTTATTTTCTGACCTAAAGAATAGCCTCTTGTTTGACCTATACTCGGTGCATCCTTGCCGTTCCCTACATTGTCCTTCCAATCCCTTGCATTCGGTGTTGGAAGCATATTCATTACTTGCGTTGCTAAGTTTGGCATCGTTGTTCCATTTGGATACTTCTCCATTCTCTTTTTGAATACATCCAAATTCACTACATCTTCTTTGGTTGTTGGAGTTAGCAATAAAATAGACTCTATTCCTTTTGTGGGGAGCGTTAACACTTGCAGCTGGTAATAAAATCGTTTTGACTTCGTAACCATTATTTTCCAAGTCAGATTGCACCTGTTGGAATACCATCCCTTCATTCCAATTAATAATTCCATGAACATTTTCTCCGACAACCCAATTTGGTTTGATTTCTTTAATTGCTCTAAGCATTTCTGGCCAGAGATGTCTATCATCCTCACTTCCTTTTCTTGATCCGGCCAAAGAGAAAGGTTGACATGGGAATCCTCCCGAAAGCACATCGATTTTGTTTTCATATTTTGTAAAGTCAGCTTTTTTTATGTCAGTAAATAATTCTGATTCTGGCCAATAATAATGTAATACTTTTTGACCAAACTCATTTAATTCACAATGAAATTTATTTTCCCATCCCATCCATTCGGATGCCAAATCAAAGCCACCTATGCCACTAAATAGTGATCCATGTGTCATTTCAATCTATTTTTAATGTGTTTATATAATTCAACTGTATTGATTGCGATGAGTAAAATAATGGTTACTGGAACAGATATTAAAACCATATAAATAATCTGTAAGATAATATATAATGTTTCTTTTATGATGTTCATATTTATTTTTTTGTCAAGTTATTGCTTTACTTTTCTAAACTTTAGTATAGTTATTACTTTACTTTTATAAAAAGTCTTTTTTAAAGTGATTTAAAGTATAATCTTTTTTGTCCATAACTGCTTTATGTATCTTATCCTCGATGCCATTAAGTGCAAATATCCAATGAATTTTGCTTTCTTTTAGCCTATCCTTTGTTTGGATTCTTGCCCTAGATTGCCAGTAAGAAACGGCTGAAAAGTCAATGTTATAAAAGATAAGAGCATCTGCCGTAGATAGGTTGATGCCTTCCCTCCCAGAAACGATTTGAGAAGCGAATACAGCCTCATTACCAGCTTCATTAAACTCATGTGGCTCAAGTATTAACTTACTTCCAAATACCCATTGTAGGGCATAGAATTCAGCAATAAACTTGTAGAAGATGGCAATCTTCTTCCCCTTGAACTTTTCAGCTATAAATAGAGCTTTTGAGTAGTCAAAGCACTTAGCAGTACGATGTGGCTCATCAATAATGACCGATCCACTATAAACCTGATGCATTTTAGACATCAATTTAACTGCTGTATCTCCTTTGACAATATCACCTTGTGGGTTGATGGCAATCTTGTCTTTTTTAAGTTTGTCAGCTAATTTGTAAGTCGTTGCTTCCATCGTTACGTAATGAATTTCTTCCTGAACAAGGGATTCAAATCCAGCTTCTTCTTGGGTAAATGAAATCATGAGTTCATCGGTTATGGGTTTAATCTTCTCGTAATTAGCTGTGGAATAGTCATTAATGCTACGATTATATACGTATTTCTTCTTAAGATATACGAATTCCTTCGCCCATGAATAAAAGCTAGGCCATTCTTTAAATGGGGAGAACGAACTCACCCAAAACTGATGGTAAATTTGGGAATAGGATTCTGGGGTTGGAGTACCGCTCAAATAAATGATAGGCTTTTTCTCGCAAATTCTTTTAAGCTCCTTTGCTCTTTTTGATGGTGTTGGGAATGCACCAAGGCCATGAGCTTCATCGATGATGATGAGATCGTATTCTGCCTTCACATTATGCAACTGCTCGTAGTTGATGATATATATGTTTAAATCATATCCCATCTCTTTGCCTTGCATAATGATGTCTGTGATGGCTTTTTTCTTGGTAACAAATAAAACGTTTTTTGCTCCATAGCAATATGCAGTTGCTATTGCCGTTAATGTCTTACCAGTCCTGACCTCCATAGCCAAATAGGCTATCTTACATGATTGAAGTAATTTGACCGCTTTGTCCCTTATCGTTATCTGGTAATCTCGAAGTTGTGTCATTTTGGGTTTGTTTGATTTTTTCTAAGTAAAGTATGGCATCCATTAATTCTTCTTGCAAGTGGTTAATCCATTGCATATAGGATAAATCTACTCGGTCCAGGTTTGTCCCATATTTAAGATAACCGATGATGGAACGCTTCTCGAAGTTTTGAATTACGGTTTGTACTATTGAATCACTCATTTTTTGTGGCTTATTTGGTAAGATAATTGTTTTGGCTTGATGTCTTTATTCATAGATAACCATAGCTTATGTGTGGCTAAAAATAATGTGTAATCATCTTTTAACTCCTCCATAGACTTAGTTATCAACTGCCATCCATGACCTTGTATAGCACCATTCTTGCCATTTGTTCTTGTCTTAGCGTTAAGCCATAAGATTGCAACCTCATCGATTGGATCGGGATAAACCTCTGAATATAGAGCATAATAGGCTGCTAATTGTAACCAATACGAAGGATAAATAGCATTACTTGTCTTGATGTCAAGCAATACGAATTTGCCATTAAGTTTTATGATTCTATCAAGTGTACCAGCGTAGCCATTATCATCAGATGCGAAGTGCATCTCAAGAGCCATTATCTCTGGGTTATGTGTTGTAGAGAAATCTACATATCGCTCAAACATAGACCATTCGAGCATCTTGTATTGTGGGTTTCCATTTTTGGAAACAAATGTGCATTCTTCGCCAATGTCGTACTGCTCGGTAAGTTCGTGAACGATTGACCCTCTACGACCAGCTTCGTCACGAATTTCATCAGCATCCTTACCGACATCTTTGAGCCATTTAAAGTACGATGCATCTTTTGGGAATGCTTCTAAAATAGTGGTAACTGATGGAACAAAGCCATTTGGTGTTTTATAAAAACGTGAATCAATGAATTCTATCCTTCCTTTGTCTAAGTCTAAGTTGAATTTTTTTTGCATTTTAGTAAGAGTTAAAGTTAAAAATAAAGTAGTAAAAAAGTTTCCAAATGTAGAAACATTCGGAGTCAAACCCAAAACCTAAAAAGGTGTTTCTTCTTCAGTTACATCACTAAGTTGTGATTTGATGTTAGGGATAATGCTATCCTTAACATAGTTTTCGAGGAATTCCATTCTGTCGGAATCATCCCAAGTATCCTTGCCTTTAACCTTGATTTTATTCAAGTCAGGCATACCATTGGGGGTGTCCCTTGTAAAATAATGCTTAACTCCAGCACCATGTTGGTTAATAAAAAGAACTGACTTCTTCTTATCCCCATCGATAGTTAACTTTGGAGAAATTGTAAAGGATGTACTTAATGCTACATTTGGAAGTGCTTTAAGAAATGAAGTTGCATAACCTCCAGAATAGTTAAATTCTATTTGGAATAATTTACCTTCAGCTTCCATCTTTACTACCCAAAATTTACCATACTCGGATTCTTTGGTAGTGATGTCTTTTAAGAACCCAGTAAGAGAATCATAAAATTCTTCATGAACTTCACGACCTACTTTGTTAACACGAGAAACTGATTTCTCTGTTTTCTCTTTGAACTGTCTTACGATTTTGCCATTTGATATGGCAAGAAAAACTACTCCTTGTTGACTGTTGTTTAGTCCCATTTGTTTTAGTTTAATTGTGATTGAGATATAAGTGATAAAGACTTTTTTTTGCGTTCAAATAATTCTATTATGTCAGAAATCTTTTCAAGAAATACTTTGTATTCAAGCATATCAGCATATTTATAAATTAGATCATCTATCATATACTGAACACGAGATTGGTTTTTATTATTTAGATTTTGAATCAAATATAAGATATGATTATAATCATCCCAAAACTCTATTGGAACTTCATATTTCCTTAATTTCTTTTCTTTTTGTTCTTCCATACTCTCATTAAAAGAAGTAAGCATTAAAAATGCACCAATGACTGCAAATGTAATTGATATATAAATCATGGCTGGTATTCTTTTAATTTGTTGACAATAGTAAAGTAGGTGCTTAATCTCATCTTACCCGTTCTTTCTGCACGATTGATTGTTACGGTTGTAAATCCAGTTAGTTGTGCCAGTTTCTCTTGGGTCAGGCCTTTTTCGATTCTTAGTTCTTTAATGTTGTCCATGATTTGATTTGTTTAGTGTTTGCAAAGATTATAATTTAATTCTGATATAAACAAATATTATTAAAGATTTATTTATTTTACCCATAAAAAAAGCCTCTATGTAGATACATAAAGGCTTAACAAACCACATGAAAAAAACTATTTCGTTCCGTCTTGCATTGGATGGGAATCGCCCATTTCGACTATTCGGTACTTCTCATGCCATAAGGTGTTCGTAAGTATAATACTATTTGTAATTACTTCTTCTTCTGTTAATTCTGGGAAAAGTATATGGAGCGATTCATGGATTATAATTTCCAATTTCTTCTTAAACTTAAGCGTAGAATCAATCTCAATAGTATATTCACCGAGATCAGCTAGTCCCCAAGCCTTTTCCTTCCCCAATTTACGATATTTTATCTTAATCCGTTTCATTTATCTGTTTTACTGTGGAACTTATTACACGTTTTACACTTATATTGAATTCTCCGTATCCCTGAAGCCATTACGCGTGCATTGTAGCGTACCAAATCATCGCTACCACACTCTGGGCAACTTCCTCTATCAGCTCCAAAAATCACCCCGTAATGCGTTTTACTCTCTGTATGTTTATTTAATGCAGAAAAGACCTTCTCTAATAAAATTACGTCTTTCTTGCAATATTTAATCATATCTTCCATAGCCTTTTTATCCTTGTTTAAAAGAATATCTTTCCAAAGTCCAAAGGTAGTTTTTATCTTCTGCCCAAAGCCTAAATAATCTGCTATATAATTAAGTTTATTTGAGTTGAATCTAAACTTATTTCTAGCTATTTTAAGTGTATCAATGGTTTGGTATGTAGGGAACATCGAAATGCTATGAAATAAGCACCTGGTCCTAATCCAAGCAAGGTCAAACTTATCACCATTATGGCCTACCAACTCGGTAGCTACATTTGCCACCTCAATGAATTTGAGGAGCATTGCCCTATCATTTTGCTTTGAATCCCATTGTAGCGAATAAACCTCCCTTTCCTCCTCCCATTTATAGCAGATACATATAATGGCTCTTTCCTTGATAATATTGCTACTATCAATATTCTTCTTATATCCAGCTTCCCAAAATAACCCTATGTTTGGGGAAGTTTCAATGTCGAAGAATAAACGTTTTCTTTTTGTCATCTGAATAATTTATTGAAAATAAATATTAGAAGCAGAAACGCACCTATTCCAATCCATGTATATTTTAGATATTTGCTAATTTTATCTTTTTCTTCTTTAATTCTATCTAATTGGAACTGTGTTCCACTATATAAAACCTCATATTTCTTATCAAATACTGTATTAGTAATTATTTTTATTGAATCCTTGCATGGTATCAATATTTTCCTTATACGCTCCCTATCTACATACTTTGTTTCAGTCAACCAATTAAAAATGGTATCTGTAATCCTTTCAACTATCAAGGAATCCTTGACAACTGAAATTGTATCATGAACTTCTTTTTGGGGGAATGCATCAATACATATTTTAGCACCATCTATATCATTGTTTAAGATATATGATTTTGCTACATTCTTAGCTTTTTGTGGATGCTTATCAAA
>CAILUB010000311.1 GCA_903837305.1 uncultured Cytophagaceae bacterium | reverse complement strand
TTTACAATTACTTTATCCTAAATGTTGTTTTGCTTGCGATCAGGTGCTTATTCGATCTGAAAATTGGATCTGCACCCGCTGTCGATTCGAACTACCTAGCCCCGGATTATTCCTAGAACAGCCTAATTGGATCTCGCATAAGTTGGATGGCTTGATTGAATACGATCGCGTGCATGCTTATTTTTTGTTTGCTGAGGGAGGGAAGGTGCAGCATTTATTACACCAGGTAAAATACAAGGGGCAACAGGAATTAGGAGAATATTTAGGAGCTTGTGTGGGGAGGTCTTTTTCAGTGGCAGATTATGATATGATTATACCCATGCCTTTGCACCCATCACGTCTGAAAGAGCGCGGCTATAACCAGGCGGCCTGTATCGCGAAAGGGATTTCGCGCACTTCCGGGATTCCCATTTCTGAAACACATTTACTAAGGACGAAACAAGTGGCCTCTTTAATCGGATTGAATCGAGCGGAGCGTTACGCGAGTTTAGAGGAAGTGTTTGAGGTGAGCAGTCCGGAGGATTTGAATGGGATGCGAATTTTACTCGTTGATGATACCCTGACGACGGGTGCGACTTTTTTAGCAGCTGGGGCTAAAATAAAAGCAGCCAGCACAGGAATTTTGTCTTTCCTAGCGCTGGCTGCTTTAAAGTGAATGTCTTATTTTCTCTTAGATCCTGTTGCAATCATGGCACAACGGAATCCGATGGTCGAAGTAGCTGAATCCTCATCTAAGAAACGACGCGTTCCTGGCGCTAACCAAAAAGGCAAGTCAGACCATGAACCACCTTTATACACACGAATCTTATTGTCAATTAAGGACTGATTATTTTTCTTATCGTACATTTTAGCCTTATCTAGGTCGTCATTTAAACGTACGGGATTTAAATCGTTGAAGTCCTGGTACGATAATGGGCGGTAAAGGTCAGCAACCCACTCGTTTACATTTCCAGCCATTTGGTAAAGTCCAAAATCATTAGGGGAATAGCTGTAAATTTCTGCTGTAATAATAGCGCCATCATTGTTTCTTCCCGCTAAGCCCACATAGTCACCTCGTCCTCTTTTGAAATTGGCCATCATCATACCTCTGTCCTTCCCAAGTGGCTGGCGCATCGATGGGCCATCCCATGGATAAATTCGCTGATTACTCTGATTTTCATCCTCTTGTTGCGTTCCGATCATTGCCTTCGCCGCATATTCCCATTCCGCCTCGGTAGGTAGACGGAAAGGAGGAAGAAGTCTACCAGAGGCTACATTTAGCTCTTTTTTGCTTTTCTTAGGTTTTTTGCCTTTTTCTACTTTTTCGATATTGTTGATGGAATTATTAACTGCTGTGGTTCTCCATTTGCAGAAGTCATTCGCTTGTTTCCAAGAGACGCCCACGACAGGATATAATCTAAATCCAGGGTGTCTAAGGTATTGTTCTACATAGGGGTCGTTATAAGCTAACTGATTTAACCAAACAGTGGTATCTGGTAAGGCAGCCTCGTAGAATTCTTGAGTGGAATCTTTTTGAACAGCGTTTAAATATTCTAAATAGTGAATATTTGCCATCTCTGTTTCGTCAATATAAAAGGACTGAATAGTGACGGTACGTTGGTAATTATCGTGTTTTCCCAAAACATCTTCGTCTGTAGCTCCCATGGTAAATCGTCCTCCTTCTATGAAGACAAGATTAGGGCCTACCATGTCACCACCAAATTTAGAATTCGTTTGGAATCCGCCTTTCTTGTTGTAATCTACACCTGAAATGCTCGAAGTTTTTCCTGGAGATAAGCTACTGGGCTTCTCGTTTTTCTTGAATTTACTACAAGAGCTTAAAGCTCCGATCGCAAGAGAAATGAAAAGTATTAGTCTAAATTGAGTACGCATTTATATTCCTTTTACAATAGAATTAATTAACAAAGGTATTAATTACCCTAAAATATCCACTAAAATAGTATTTAATTCTTTAATACTACTCACCTTATCGATTTGCAAGATCATTTTTCCCGCTTTTTCTCTTAACTGACAAAGTCCCTTTTTGTTGTTTACGAATGAAATCACTTTAATTACTAGGCTTTGATCAAGTGGTCGAGCAGACTCCGATGAAACGAAATGAAACTTCAGATTATTGTTTTTCAATAGGATTTTTTCGATTCCCAAAACCTGAGCCTTCCAACGACACTTCACTAATTCAATCATATCCTGGACCTCGTTCGGTAAATCACCGAAGCGGTCTTTAATCTCTTTAATAAAGGTAGCAAGCGTTTCTTCGTCCTCGATTTCGTCTAAACGGGTGTAGAGGGCAAGGCGTTCTGATATGCTAGTCACATATTCTTCTGGAATCAACACACGTAAATCAGTTTCGATCGTGCAATCCACTTTTAGCATTTCTGCTACTTGTTCTAGGTCGACTTCGAATAGTTTTCTAAACTCGTTTTCCTTCAATTCCTGCACTGCTTCATCGAGAATTTTATGGTACATGTCATATCCCAAATCATTGATAAAGCCACTTTGCTCCGCACCTAGTAGGTTTCCGGCACCGCGGATATCCAAGTCCCGCATCGCTACTTTGATTCCATCGCCTAGATCTGAGAATTCCTCTAACGCACTCAAACGCTTGCGCGCATCGCTCGTTAAATTTGCTAAAGAAGGGGTTGCCAGATAGCAATAAGCCTTTTTGTTGGATCTACCTACCCGGCCCCGCATTTGGTGCAAGTCCGAAAGCCCGAAATTGTTGGCATTTAAAATGAAGATCGTATTCGCATTAGGGATATCTAATCCCGATTCGATGATGTTTGTGGCTACGAGTACGTCGTAATGGCCTTCGATGAAGCCCATCATGATTTTCTCAAGCTGGTCGCCTTCCATTTGGCCGTGCGCAACAGCTATTTTAGCGTCTGGGACTAAGCGTAAAATACGGTTCGCAATGCTTTCCAGTTCGCCAATTCGATTATATACCACGAAGACTTGACCCCCGCGGCTGATTTCTTCTCTAACCCCATCACGCAAAATTTCGTCTGATAGAACGACTAATTTCGTTTCCACCGGCTGGCGGTTGGGTGGAGGCGTGGCGATGATACTTAGATCGCGCGCTCCCATCAAGGAGAAATGGAGCGTTCTAGGAATAGGAGTGGCCGTTAAAGTTAGAACGTCCACATCTACGCGCATTTCTTTCAGGCGATCTTTTACTTTCACCCCAAACTTTTGCTCTTCATCGATGATCATCAAGCCCAATTGTTTGAAATGCACGTCCTTATTCACTAGACGGTGCGTTCCTATCAAAATATCAGTTTGTCCACTGGCAACCCGGGCCAATGTTTCGTTGATTTGCTTAGTCGATTTGAATCGATTGATGTATTCTACTTTGCAGGGGAATGCGGCCAGACGATCGTGGAAAGTGCGGTAATGTTGCATGGCTAACACGGTCGTGGGTACAAGAACGGCGACTTGTTTCGAATCCGCTACGGCTTTGAAGGCCGCACGAATGGCGATTTCCGTCTTGCCAAAACCCACATCCCCACACACCAATCGGTCCATCGGATGCGGCTTCTCCATATCGATTTTTACATCGATAGTCGCTTTCGCCTGATCCGGTGTGTCTTCATACAGGAAGGATGATTCAAGTTCTGCTTGTAAATAGGTATCTGGTGAGAAGGAAAAACCAGGCGCATTCTTACGCTTGGCATAGAGAGATATTAACTCTTTGGCAATATCCTTTACCTGCTTCTTGACGCGTGATTTCTTGTTGTCCCAGTCGGGTGAACCTAGTTTCGACATCGCAGGAGGGGCTCCTTCCTTGCCAGAGTATTTGGATATTTTATGTAACGAATGAATCGAAACGGATAAGACGTCGTCGTCACGGTAAATCAAGCGAATCACTTCCTGCTCTCCGTTTGCAGTCTCTACTAAATTTAAACCCGCAAAACGACCGATACCATAATCGATGTGGGTGACGAAATCACCCACTTGCAATGACCGCAGTTCCTTCAAGGTTAAGGCCTTGTTTTTCGAGAACTTGTTCTTTTCCTTGTAGCGGTGGTAGCGCTCAAATAACTGGTGATCTGGGTAAAAAGCCACCTTGGTTTGCTCGTCCACAAAACCCTCCCGCAAGGAGATCTGCAAGGGTTTGAACTGTATGCTGGTATTTATTTCGTTAAAAATTACCTCGAGGCGTTCTAATTGACGCGGGGATTCGGAACTGATGATGTTGTGAAAACCGTGGGTTTGGTTGTCTAACAAGGTAGTTGCAAGTCGCTCGAAATCTTTTTGGAAGGCACCCGGATTCTTCGAAGGAAATACGATGGTTTCGGAATTTTTCAGATGAGATCTCTTACCAAATTCGATGCATGGGAAGCCCTGCAGCGATTTTTTAATCGTCTTTGCGGTTTCCCAACGTTCCTCCGGTTTATTCAACAGGTTGATGTCTGAGGACGAATTGACCTCGTAGACCATAGTCCCTTTCTCAAAATTCTCCGTTAACACATCGCTTAAAATGCTCAGGTCTTTGATCCAGATCTTCGTATGTTCTGGCAAAAAGGTAAAGAAAGATTCCCGTGTTTCTTGAATCAGTTTGGTCTGCACATCGGGGATGAGGTGCATCGCAGAAACGGATTGAATGGAAAGCTGGGTTTCTGGGTGGAAAGTTCGAATACTATCGACTTCATCCCCGAAAAAATCGATGCGGTAAGGGTATTCCGCCGCATAAGAAAATACGTCTAAAATTCCTCCGCGCACGGAATATTGGCCTGCCTCGTAGACGAAATCCGTTCGTTCGAAATCGTATTCGTTTAGCGTTTCTGCGACGAAATTTCGATCAATTTTATCTCCTACCCGGATGGATAAAGTGTTTTTGACCAAAGACTTTCGGTTAATCACCTTCTCAGTCATCGCCGCCGGATAGGAAACGATGGCGAGGCTTTGACCCGAATAATTACTTAAAATGTTGAGTACTTCCGCCCGCAACAATACGTTCGCGTTGTCGACTTCCTCCCATTCATAGGGTTTCTTGTGGGACATCGGAAATAAGGTCACGGAGGTATCTCCAATTAAGGCTTGAAGGTCGTTATAGACGTATTGCGCTTCTTCTTTTTCCTCGCAAATAATCAGAAAGGGCTGCTTCTCTTTCAGAAGAGCAGACATTAAAACGGTGTCGAGGGAGCCGCAGAGGCCTTTTAGGTGGAGGGATTCGCCCGGTTTGGACGTAGTTATCTTGTCAGAAATGCTTTGGACAATTCCGTCGCTCTGGTAGATACTGAGAAATTCTTTGACGATCATACGTGCAAAAATTCCCTACAAAATTTACGTAGGGCTTGCAAAGGTAGGAAATTTTGTATCTTTGTGCATCTACAAAAAGGGGTGCCTCTAAAAAAGGCTGAGATTATACCCATTGAACCTGATGCGGGTAGTGCCGTCGAAGGGATTTTGTCGAGTTTTT
>CAILUB010000310.1 GCA_903837305.1 uncultured Cytophagaceae bacterium | reverse complement strand
GTTAACCTCGATGTGATGATGGCGAAGCGGAAAATGTCTCTTAACGAACTATCCGAAAAAGTGGACCTTACGCTGTCCAACCTTTCCATTCTCAAAACCGGCAAAGCCAAAGCCATTCGCTTCAGTACTTTAACTGCCCTCTGCAAGGCGCTAGATTGTCAACCGGGCGACTTATTGGAATTTGTGGATGAAACCACGTAGCCGAAAAAGAAAAAACTACATAGACACATAGAAAATGAGAGAATTCGATATTATTCTATGTGGCTATATGGCTTACTAATTTCTGCCTAGAATCTTGCCTGACTACCGCAAGCCCTTGGCGTCTTGGTCGCTTTGCGAGACAATTATTTCACGCAGATCTAGCAGATTTTAGGAGATTTTGCCCGCTGCGGCGGGCAGGTCCTTGGCGCAAAGGAATAACTGGTTTAAGCATCTTTTTTCTTAAAATAAAACCACATAGAAGGCACATAGAAAAACCAATGTGGTTTATCTAAATTGTAACTTTAAATCCGAATAAATCACTTAATGGCTCAACCCAACACTCAGATCGACCAATTCCTTCTCGAAGGATGCATGCGCTGCTCTTTGGGTGCTACCCCTGCCTGCAAGGTGCTACTTTGGACGGATATATTGGAGTTTTTGAGACAACTGATCTTGGAAACGGAACTCCAGGAAGAACGCAAGTGGGGTGTACCAACCTACACCCTCAATGGCAAAAACGTGGTGATGTTAGGGGTGTTTAAGGATTCCTGTGTGTTGAGTTTTATCAAAGGACAGCTAATCCCTGATCCCAAGGGGCTGCTCGAACTACCGGGCCCCAACTCTCGTGAAGGCAGAATCCTTCGATTTACCAAACTCAGCCAAGCTACGTTGCTGGAAAAAGACATCCGCCACTACCTGCAAGAAGCCATTCTGGTTGAGCAATCCGGAAAAAAGGCTGCACCTAGTTCAAGTCCTCAAGAACTACCCGCCGAACTACTCCAAAAATTCGAGGAGCATCCAGGTCTAGAAGACGCATTTTTTGCACTCACACCAGGTCGGCAACGGGGCTACCTCATCCACTTTACTGGAGCAAAGCAGTCGCCTACCCGACTTAGCCGTATCGAGAAATGTATTCCTAAGATCTTTGCGGGCAAAGGGATGATGGATTAAATCGGATTGGTTAAAAGATTAATGAAAAAACTTTTATCCATTTATTAAGAATCGTCGATAAAAAGAGGTAGTTTAAATTACTTTTTCCCACTACCGAAATTTGATTTTTTGATTGCTTTTTGAACGTTTAGCCACCCATTCGAAGGCTAAAAATTTTTAATTGTTTCCTGATTGGGAAACTATTTTTTCAACTAATCCGTTTAATCCATGAAATCCCAAAAGTTTGAAGTTAAATTCCTTGCAGAAGCGGTTGAATTTCTAGATCTACTTGATGAGAAAGTCCGAGATAAAATCATTTACAACATCACAAAGGCCCAATTTTCAACCAACAATGAGCTATTGAAAAAGCTGAATGAGGAAATTTGGGAATTCAGGACACTTTACCAAAGCATTGCCTATCGGCTTTTTGCTTTTTGGGACAAATCCGAAAAAGATCGAGCACTTGTGATTATCACTCATGGATTGATTAAAAAAACTGAAAAAACTCCAAAGGCTGATTTGGACAAATCACAGCGGTTAAGAAACAGCTACTTTGAAAGTAAATAAACAACCTCTTAAGATTATTCTACACCTGACTACCATGAAAAATAAACCACTTCAGCAATTCTCTCTAGAAGAGATCACCGATAAATACATCGGGAAGAAAGGAAGCGAAAAACGTGATGCATTTGAAAATGAATTAAGACTAGACTTATTAGGCGAAGCCCTGAAGCAAACACGAATCAAGCAAAAGCTTACCCAAGCAGAATTGGGAAAGCTTGTTGGAGTTCAAAAATC
>CAILUB010000309.1 GCA_903837305.1 uncultured Cytophagaceae bacterium | reverse complement strand
TGAGGCGATTGATAATACGAATGAGATCGTAGGCAAAGTGGAGACACTGAAACTCACGAAGGACGTGATGTTGCCTAATTTCCAAATCCCGTCTACTTTCTTGAGTCAAGATGATTATTTGGAGCACATTACGATGGAGGGCGCAAAAAAGCGCTATGTTGATATTGATCAGGTGGTGGAAGAACGTCTGCGCTTTGAGTTGCATACGATTAAGACGATGGGTTTTGCGGGTTATTTCTTAATTGTTGCTGATTTTATTCAAGCTGGACGCGATTTAGGCGTTTATGTCGGTCCAGGTCGTGGATCCGCTGCTGGTTCTGTGGTCGCCTATTGTTTAGGAATCACGAACATTGACCCGATTAAGTATAATCTCCTTTTTGAGCGTTTTTTGAATCCAGATCGGAAGTCCTTACCCGATATTGATACGGACTTTGATGATGAAGGCCGCCAAAAAGTCATCGACTACGTCGTAGATAAATATGGTAAAAACCAAGTAGCGCACATTGCCACCTATGGTACGATGGCTGCGAAAATGTCCATAAAGGACGTTTCTCGCGTTCTAGACCTCCCTTTACAGGAATCCAATGCCTTAGCGAAACTGGTTCCGGAGAAACCGAAAATTACACTAGACCGTATTTTCAATGCGGCTTTAACGGGGGACAAAAGTCTAGCTGATAAAGAAGGCCTAAATTCTGATGAATTGGAGCAGGTAAAAGAGTTGCGTCGGATTAAGGAAGCAGGCGGTTTACCTTCCACTGTGATTGAAAATGCTCTTGTTTTAGAGGGCTCTGTACGAGGTACAGGTATTCATGCGGCGGGTATCATCATCGCTCCGTCTGATTTAACGGATATTTTGCCGGTAGCTACTTCGAAAGATGTGAGTCTATTGATTACGCAATACGACGGTTCGGTTATTGAGAATGCTGGTGTAATTAAGATGGACTTTTTGGGCTTAAAAACCCTCTCTATCTTGAAAGAGGCCGTTCGCTTGATCAAGCAGAACCACAATGAGACGATCATCTTGGATGATCTTCCTTTGGACGATAAAACAACCTACGAATTATACCAAAGAGCCGAAACGAACGGTACCTTCCAATTTGAATCCCCAGGAATGCAGAAACACTTGCGTGATCTGAAGCCCGATCAATTCTCGGATTTGATTGCGATGAATGCCTTGTTCCGTCCAGGTCCGATGGTCTATATTCCGAATTACATTGCCCGTAAACACGGTCGCGAGAAGATTGAATACGATTTGCCAGAAATGGAGGAGTATTTGAGCGATACGTACGGGATTACAGTGTATCAAGAGCAGGTAATGCTTCTCTCCCAGAAGCTCGCGAATTTTACGAAAGGCGACGCCGACGTACTTCGTAAGGCGATGGGTAAAAAAGACAAAGCCACCATCGATAAGAAGAAGGGTAAGTTCATGGAAGGCGGAGCGGCGAATAATCACCCCGTGGACAAGTTGGATAAAATTTGGACGGACTGGGAAGCTTTTGCTCAATATGCCTTTAACAAATCGCACTCAACTTGCTATGGCTTAGTCGCTTACCAAACTGGTTATCTAAAAGCGAACTACCCTCCTGAGTTTATGTCGGCGGTGCTTTCGAATTCTTTGGGTAACATCGAGAAGATCACTTTCTTTATGGATGAGTGCAAGCGAATGGGCTTAAGTCTATTAGTTCCAGATGTGAATGAATCGTCTCGTTCTTTTGCGGTGAATAAGAAAGGCCAAATCCGTTTCGGACTAGCGGCTATAAAAGGCGTAGGCGAAGCAGCGGTAGATGCCATTGTAGAAGAGCGCATGAAAAACGGCGAATACAAGGATATTTATGATTTTGTATCACGTATTAATATTCGTCAAGTCAACAAGAAGAGTTTAGAATCGTTGGCTTTTGCAGGTGCTTTTGACTGCTTCCCTGAAGTGCAGCGTTCGCATTATTTTGCGTTAGATCCACAAGACAATACGAATTTTATTGAGAAAATAGTTCGTTATGCTTCGAAGATGGCAGAATTGAAGGCGCAAGCTACGGCCTCGCTTTTTGGTGAATTAGGTGCAGGAACAGGTAATGACATTGCTCAGCCCCGTATTCCTACCTCAGCACCTTGGTCGGTTATGGAGCAGTTGAAGAATGAAAAAGAAGTGGTGGGTGTATATATTTCTGGGCATCCTTTGGACGATTACAAAACCGAAATTTCTAATTTCTGTAATTCAAATACGGGTCAATTGGAATTGCGTCCGAATGTAGCTCAGACGTTTGCTGGAATTGTAACTAAAGTCAACGTAAGAACCTCTGCAAACGGTAATCAGTTTATGATTTTTACGATTGAGGATTATGCAGGTAATTATGAGTTTGCTTTATTTTCAAAGGATTACATCCAGTTTGAGCGTTTTATTGCGTTAGATCGCTTACTTTTCATTCAAGGATCATTTCAGTTAAAGAATCGTCACATGGACCAAATGGTCTTCAAGATTCAATCCATTGAATTATTATCAGAAATTTTATCAGATCGAACAAAAGAGATCAAATTGCGTTTAGATTTAAATAGATTAAATCGTCCACAATTAGATTTGTTAGAGGAAACCTTAGAGCGAAATAAGGGCGATAAGAAGTTAACGATTGAGGTGTTTGATGAGCAAGAGAAAATAGGGATGGATTTTTTATCGCGTAAAATGCAGGTTTCTATTACAAAAAGCCTGATTTCTGAGTTGCGAGAGCTTGAAAATGTGGCGTTTAAATTAATTTCTTAAATTTATTTATCGGGGAACTAATTGTTCTGCCGGTTTTGTTTTAATTTTGAATTTTATAAAATATATCAAACAATGGGAAAATACGTAGAGGCAACAGATGCTAATTTTCAAGAGTTAATCAGCACTGACACACCTGTTTTAGTA
>CAILUB010000308.1 GCA_903837305.1 uncultured Cytophagaceae bacterium | reverse complement strand
TGGTGGTCTCCAGTTTAGCCCCAACGAACGGGGCCCATTGTTGATCCAAAATTCCAGAAAAATTTCGCAAAAACATAACAAAAGATGGTCTAAATGGCTGGCGTGCTAAAACCATTCCCGCTTCCTCAGGTGTCATATAGCCTTTTTTTGAATTGCAGTACTTGCATGCGGTCACCAAATTATCCCAAGAAGTGCGTCCTTGACGTGATTTGGGCAACACATGATCCATCGTCAAGAAATCTTTCGAACCACAATATTGACAGGTATGGTTGTCTCGCTTCAAGATATTTTGACGATTCAGCATCACCCCTTTAAACGGAAAATAGACATAACGCTGCAAACGAATGACCGAGGGATAGGGAAACGTTTTAGAAACAGAGTGTAATTTCGCGGTGGTGGATTCCGCCACTAATTCTGCCTTATTTAGGTAGACCAAAAGAAAGGCCTTTGGCATGGAACAAATCGTAAGCGCACTGTAATCCTGATTTAAGACTAACACTTTCTGAGCCATAGACAAACCGTTTTAATTTGCTCATCAAATTAAAAAATAATCGGCTGAATAGGAAGCACTTAGCATTGCTTTTTTGTTAAGAATTCCTGGAATTAGGTCCTATTTCGTAGATTTGCCTAAATTAAATAAATGCCCATGTCCTCTTTATTGGAAAAAATCAAGCAGCTTTCATCCGAATTCACTCCTGAAACCCTAGCAAATCGCCACCATATTCACGCGAACCCAGAGCTATCCTATCAGGAATTTCAGACGCAGGCATATGTTTTAGAACAACTTGAACGCATGGGTATTCAGGCCAAAAAAATCGCCACCACCGGCCTCATTGCCGAAATCAAAGGAAAGAATCCAGACAAAAGAGTCGTCGCCCTTCGTGCCGACATGGATGCACTACCCATACTAGAAACCAACGACGTTCCCTATAAATCCAAAAATCCAGGCGTCATGCACGCCTGCGGTCACGATGTCCACACCGCGTCCCTTTTAGGCACCGCCCACATTTTACAACAGGTCCGCGGCGAATTCGAAGGAACCATCAAATTACTCTTCCAACCGGCCGAGGAAAAAGCTCCAGGCGGTGCGAGCATCATGATTAAAGAAGGCGCCTTACAAAACCCGACTCCCGCGAGTATTTTTGGCCAACACGTCGCAACCAATGTTCCCGTAGGCAAAATCGGCTTCCGCGAAGGAATGTACATGGCCAGCACGGATGAATTATACATCAAAGTGATCGGTAAAGGGGGCCACGGTGCCATGCCAGACGCCTGCATAGACCCTATTGTCATCGCTTCTCATATTATTGTGGCGATGCAACAAATCATCTCCAGAAATAAGAATCCAAAGCTTCCATCGGTATTGACTTTTGGCAAAATCGAAGGTCTAGGAGCCACAAACGTCATTCCAGACGAAGTGAACATCGCCGGAACTTTCCGTGCCATGGACGAAACCTGGCGTGCAGAAGGTCTAGAGAAGATGAAAAAACTCGCTGAAGGCATCGCAGACGCCATGGGTGGACGCGCTGAATTCGAAGTTTTAAAAGGCTACCCCTTCTTGCAGAACAATCCAGAATTAACTAGACGTTCTAAGGCTGCCGCTATTGAATATATGGGTGCAGAAAATGTCGTTGATTTAGATCTTTGGATGGCAGGCGAAGATTTCGCTTTCTACACGCACCATGTAGATGCGTGTTTCTACCGTTTAGGAATTCGCAATGAGGAACGCGGAATTACAAGTGGAGTCCATACACCGAGTTTTGATATTGATGAAAAAGCCTTGGGAATTGGGCCAGGTTTAATGGCATGGTTAGCAGTGAAAGAATTGGAAGCTTCTCTTTAAGCTTTTTGTGGATACCTAATGGAAAAGCTTTCGGTTTTTAATTCAGTGAACCGAAATTGTTGCTACGCAAATAATTTATTGTTCACTAAACTTAAAACCTCTCTATTTCGCATGAAAAAGGGTAAATCATTCACCATTTACCGCTTACCACTTACCATTATCTCCTATCTCTTCTCCCAAAAATTCTTAATTATTATGAAGAGACGTAGACGAGATTTCGTTTATAATGTTTGGGTAAAAAATTATTGCGAAGCACAATTTTGACCCAAATATTATAAAGGAAACTCTAAAGGATCCGGCCATCTGAATTCATAATTCAATTCGTCGCAGATTTTATCACCCGAAACTACTTTACCGCCTAGGCAAGAAACTGAATAGTCCCAGTAGCCGGCTGGCATTCCGCGGCGTTCGATGTCGTTTTCGCCTACTTCTCCTTTTGTAGGGTGAATAGGAGCTACAATATTATAAATGCCTGAATCGATTTTCTCGGCTGCTAATGCTATTAAAGCGACTACGTCATCTTTGTGTACGTAGTTGATCGGGCAATTCGCGCCATCATTACGTTTGCCAGAGAAATACTTGGCTACGTAGCGATCGCCGCCCATTAAACCCGCTAAACGCAAGATAAGTGATGGCACTTTAGAGGAGGAAACGATGGCTTCAGCTTTGGCCATCAACGAATCCTCGTTGATTCCTGAATTTTCATCAACCGTATCTGATACATTCGCATAGACCGATGTAGAAGAAAGGAAAATGAGTTTTTTAGCAGCGCCTACAGGCAAATTGTCTAACCAATCTTGTAAAATCGCGAGGTAGGTTTCCTCTGAATTCTTCTTACGGCGAGGAGGTATGGCCCAAATTTGGACCTCTGAATCGTTCATTGCGGACCAATTATCAGCCGGCATTTCTGGCTCAGCTCTGAAATCCAACACCTTGATTTTCGGATGAGCCGCTTGCTGATGAACACTCGAGGCTGAAACGCGGACATCGAAGTCCGCTAAAGCTAATTTAAATGCCAATGGTGCGCCTACCCAACCGCCCCCGTAAATACTTATCGTCTTTTTCATGTAATTTTGCACCTTTGGAACAATTGAATCGCAAAGATAGTTTAAGTGCTATGAATAAAATGTTTTT
>CAILUB010000307.1 GCA_903837305.1 uncultured Cytophagaceae bacterium | reverse complement strand
TTTTAGCCTAAACATTGAAGCAGAACCCCTTATGGCGAACGTACAACCCTATTCTAGACTGACTGATTTTGACGTTGCCCTATTCTTAAATGGCAAACATACAAGACTTTATGAGAAATTAGGGGCTTTCGAAATTGAGCAAGATGGGACTGCTGGAACCTTTTTTGCGGTGTGGGCTCCTCAAGCAAAAAATGTATTTGTGACGGGGAACTTTAATTTTTGGGATCACTATTCTCACCCCTTATTCCCCCGCTGGGACTCATCAGGTATCTGGGAAGGCTTTATACCGGGAGTTAGAACGAGGGAAACCTATAAATATGGTATTGAGACTGCAGGTGGGGAATATGTGGAGAAACTAGATCCGATGGGCTTGTATTGTGAGGCACCGCCTAAGACAGCCAGCATTGTTTGGAATACGTACAAAGAGTGGAAAGATACGAAATGGCAGGAAGTTAGAGCGTCGAAAAACGCTTTAAATGCGCCTATGTCCATCTATGAGGTGCATTTAGCTTCTTGGATGAAGACATTGGAAAATGACTACCTAAGCTATGACGATTTAGCCGTAAAACTGGTGAATTATGTGAAGGAAATGGGCTTTACGCACGTGGAATTCATGCCCATCATGGAATACCCTTACGATCCATCTTGGGGATATCAGATTACGGGATATTTTGCTCCAACCGCCCGTTTTGGAGATCCACAAGGCTTTATGCGCTTAGTTGAAGCCTTTCACCAAGCGGAAATTGGGGTGATTTTAGACTGGGTTCCATCCCATTTTCCGGGCGATGCGCACGGTCTATATAACTTTGATGGTGGAAGCGCTTATGAGCATCCAGATCCGAAACGAGGTTATCACCCGGATTGGAAGTCCTATATCTTCGACTATGGCAAGAACGAGGTTCGCTCCTTCTTATTATCCAACGCCTTTTTCTGGTGCGATCGCTATCATGTAGACGGTCTACGTGTAGATGCGGTGGCCTCCATGTTGTATTTAGATTATTCGAGAAATGACGGAGAATGGGAGCCTAATCAATTCGGAGGCAACCATAATCTAGAAGTTATATCGTTCTTGCAAGACTTAAATAGCCACATCTATGCAGAGTTTCCGCATATCCAGATGATTGCCGAAGAGTCGACAAGCTTCCCAGGGGTGACTAAACCAGTATTTATGGGAGGTTTAGGTTTTGGCCAAAAATGGATGATGGGCTGGATGAATGACACGCTTCGTTTCTTCCAAAAAGATCCGATCTACCGCCAGCATCACCTCAATGAGCTTACTTTCTCCCTAATCTATGCCTTCACGGAGAATTTCTGCTTGCCGCTATCACACGACGAAGTCGTATATGGTAAAGGTTCCCTTCTGAATAAAATGCCAGGCGATGATTGGCAGAAATTTGCAAACCTTCGTTTACTTTTAGCGGAGCAATTCACCCATCCAGGCTCTCATTTATTGTTTATGGGAGGAGAATTTGGCCAAAGAGAAGAATGGAATCACACCCAAAGCCTCGACTGGCACCTAACAGAGCATCACTCTCATAAAGGAATTCAAGAAGCGGTGAAAGCCCTAAACCACCTTTACCGATCAGAACCCGCTTTCTTCAGTAAGCAATTCGACTATGAAGGCTTTGAATGGATCGAATCGAATGACCAAAGTAATTCGGTGATTTCGTATATCCGAAAAGGAGAAACCGCTAAACAACAAGTGATTGTGATTTTGAACCTAACGCCTGCGCCGCGGGATGGATACCGGATAGGAGTTCCGCTTCCTGGGGTTTGGAAGACCTTATTCAACTCTGATAAAGACGAATTCGGTGGAAGCAATTACCCTGTTTCAGGCGCTACCATGACGGAAGAAATCAACTGGCAAGGGAAAGCGTTCTCGATTGCAATCAACCTCCCTCCTCTTTCAGCGCTCATTTTAAAGGCCTAAAGATCC
>CAILUB010000306.1 GCA_903837305.1 uncultured Cytophagaceae bacterium | reverse complement strand
GTTTCTCCTTTTCGGATATAGGAAATCACGGAATTGCCTTGATCGTTTGATTCAATCCACTCAAATCCCTCGTAATCAAATTGTTTACTGTAGAACGCTGGTTCTGATCGGTAAAGCTGATTTAAAGCCTTCACCGTTTCTTGAATACCTCTGTGGGAGTGATGTTCCGTCAGGTGCCAGTCGAGGCTTTGGGTGTGATTCCATTCTTCTCTTTGGCCAAATTCCCCACCCATAAACAATAAATGAGATCCAGGATGCGTGAATTGTTCCGATAATAGCAAACGAAGATTCGCAAATTTTTGCCAATCATCGCCTGGCATTTTATTCAAAAGAGAGCCTTTGCCATAGACCACTTCGTCGTGCGAAAGCGGTAGACAGAAATTCTCAGTGAAGGCATAGATTAGGGAGAAAGTAAGCTCATTGAGGTGATGCTGGCGGTAAATGGGATCTTTTTGGAAGAAACGCAGCGTGTCATTCATCCAGCCCATCATCCATTTTTGGCCAAAACCCAATCCGCCCATATCTACTGGTTTCGTCACACCCGGAAAACTCGTAGATTCTTCCGCAATCATCTGGATATGCGGAAATTCTGCATAGATGTGGCTATTTAAGTCTTGTAAGAAGGAAATAACCTCTAGGTTATGGTTCCCACCAAACTGATTGGGTTCCCATTCTCCGTCGTTTCTCGAATAATCTAAATATAACATCGAAGCCACGGCATCCACGCGCAAACCATCTACGTGGTAGCGATCACACCAGAAAAAGGCATTAGACATCAAGAAGGAGCGAACTTCGTTCTTTCCGTAATCGAAGATATAGGATTTCCAATCCGGGTGATAACCGCGTTTCGGATCTGGGTGCTCATAAGCACTTCCGCCATCAAAGTTGTACAACCCGTGCGCATCGCCGGGGAAATGGGACGGAACCCAGTCTAAAATCACTCCAATTTCTGCCTGATGAAAGGCTTCCACTAAACGCATAAAGCCTTGAGGATCACCAAAACGTGCCGTTGGAGCAAAATAACCAGTGATTTGATATCCCCAAGAAGGATCATAGGGATATTCCATCACGGGCATAAATTCCACGTGTGTAAAGCCCATTTCTTTGACGTAATTCACCAGTTTTACCGATAAATCCTCATAGCTAAGGTAATCATTCTCCAATGTTTTCATCCACGAGGCTAAATGCACCTCATAAATGGACATAGGCGCATTTAACGCATTTTTGGCCCCTTTAACTTCTTGCCATTTCGTGTCTTTCCACTCTTTATACGTATTCCAAACGATACTCGCCGTCTTAGGTGGTGCCTCACAATACAATCCCATGGGATCTAGTTTCTCCAGATATTCCCCACCAGCCGTTTCAATACCATATTTATAAGTTTCCCCAGTTTTTACACCCGGAATAAAGCCTTCCCAAATACCAGATGAGTCCCATCGAGGAAATAAAGGATGCGAATAGCGGTCCCAAAAATTAAAATTACCCGTTACAAATACATTTTTTGCATTAGGAGCCCAAACCGCAAAAAACGTTCCGATAACCCCTTCGTGCTCGATTTCGAACGCCCCTAATTTCTCATAAAGTCTTGTATGTTTGCCATTTAAGAAAAGAGAAATGTCAAAATCAGTTAGTCTTGAATAGGGTTGTACGTTCGCCATAAGGGGTTCTGCTTCAATGATTAGGCTAAAATAGCGAAAATTTATCAGAAAATAATTAGTCTTTTTTAGCTGGTAGTTTTGAATATAAAAGGGAAAACCCTACCTTTGTGCCACCAAAATAAATAATGGTCCGTTCGTCTAGGGGTTAGGACACGTCCCTTTCACGGATGAAACACGGGTTCGATTCCCGTACGGAC
>CAILUB010000305.1 GCA_903837305.1 uncultured Cytophagaceae bacterium | reverse complement strand
TGGCTTTCGCCTACATCAACAAGCTGGGCTAACCTGTTGAAATTAAGTTTGAAACAATTTTTAAATTGGGGTGCAAAGCTACGAAGAATTAGTTTATTTTCCATCTTTTGTGCTAAATTGTTCTCACAAACCTAGTTAACCTATGAAATATTGCTTTTTAGCCCTTTTTTTCTTGTCCCAAAACCTATTTGCTATGTCTAATCCCGGAAAACCTTTCGGCCAAACGCCTGCGGGCGAGTCTGTTACCTTGTATACCTTGAAAAATGCGAAAGGCATGGAAGTTCACATCATGAACTACGGAGGCATCATCCAAAAAATCCTAACCCCAGATCGCAATGGTAAACTAGAAGATGTGGTGCTCGGATTTGAGACTTTACAAGAATACATCAAGGACACTCCCTATTTCGGAGCCATCGTGGGTCGTTTCGGAAACCGCATCGCGAACGGAAAATTCACTTTAGATGGCAAGGAATATACTCTTGCTGCCCAAAACAACGGCCAACACCTCCACGGCGGCCTTGTCGGGTTCGACAAGAAAGTATGGAAAGTAGAAGCGGCCTCCGCGCAAAGCCTAAGCTTATCCTATGTTTCGAAAGACATGGAAGAGGGATTCCCCGGGAACCTAAGTGTTAAGATGACTTATACTTTATCGGAAGACAACGAATTAGGTATTTCTTATGAGGCGTCGACAGATAAAGCAACGGTTTTGAACTTAAGTAATCACTCCTATTTCAACCTGAGCGGAAACGCGAAACGTGATATTTTGAACCAAGAAGTGCAGATTGATGCGTCGCGTTTAGTTGCCGTGAATAAAGTGTTAATCCCCACGGGTGTGCTAATGCCAGTCGCAGGAACCCCGTTTGATTTTACGAAGCCGCACGTTGTCGGTGATCGCATAAACGACGCCTCATCAGAGCAGATTGTGTTAGGCGGAGGCTATGACCATTGCTGGGCGTTGGATAAACCTGCAGGTTCATATGCGAAAATGGCGACGGTGCACGATCCGGTTTCTGGTCGTAAAATGACCGTTTCTACAGACCAACCGGGGGTTCAGTTTTACACGGGGAATTTCCTAGATGGGCGTTTGACCGGAAAATACGGCGTGCAAATCACCCAGCGTCATGGACTTTGCTTAGAGACCGAGCATTTCCCGGATTCCCCTAATCAGCCTTCATTCCCTAGCACGGTATTGCGTCCAGGAGAAGTCTATAAAACAAAGACAGCCTATCAGTTTAGTGTGAACTAAAGCGTTTTCGCTTCGTTCCAGTAGATATCCATTTCTGCCAAAGTCATCTCGGAAAGCGCCTGGCCATTCTCCGCCGCGCGTTTTTCGAGGTGCTGAAAGCGTTTGATGAACTTCTTGTTCGTCCGCTCCACGGCCGTTTCGGGATTAATGTCGATGAATCGAGCAAAGTTTACGAGACTGAAGATCAAATCTCCCAGTTCACCCTCCGCCTCCGCTTTTCCCACGGCATCGAGGTCTTTGCCCACAAAAGTCTCTTTGAATTCGCCCAGTTCTTCCTCCACCTTCTCCCACACCTGTTCTTTTTCTTCCCAGTCAAAACCCGCACCGCGCGCTTTTTCCTGTATACGCATCGCCTTCACGAGCGCTGGAAGAGAACCTGGAACGCCGCCTAAAACGGACTTGTTTCCCTCTTTTAATTTTAAGGCCTCCCAGTTCTGCTTTACTTGCTCTTCTGTTTCAGCCACCACATCTCCATAGATATGCGGATGACGGCTGATGAGTTTTTCGCAAACCCCGTGCAACACGTCGCTCACGTCAAATGCCCCCTTTTCGGAACCAATTTTGCTGTAGAAAACGAGGTGTAAAAAGATATCCCCTAATTCCTTCCGAATTTCGGTGAGGTCATTTTCCATAATCGCATCGGACAGCTCGTAGGTCTCTTCGATGGTTAAATGGCGCAAAGACTCCAGCGTCTGCTTCTTGTCCCACGGGCATTTCTCCCGCAGGTCATCCATGATGACAAGTAAACGGTCGAAGGCCTCCGCGGCTTTAGGGTATTTCATACTAGGGGTTTAGGGCATACACGCGAATGTAGTCGATTTGGAATTTGTTCGGGAAGATCGTGTCATCCACGCCTTTTTGCCCTCCCCAGTTTCCTCCGATGGCAAGGTTCATTAAGATATGTTGTTTCTTGTCAAAAGGCCATTGTTCCCAGTTGGTTTTCGGATTTTGGAATTCAAAATATAGTTTACCATCGATGTAGGATCGAATATAATCCGGCGTCCAGTCTATTCTGAAAAGATGAAATTCGGTATCCCATTTTTCTAAAATTGCCCTTGACGTCTTTTGAGTGTTAATCATGTGGTTATAGGCTTTGGTGTGAACACTGGCATGAATGATGCCTGGATCGTACCCCACATGTTCTAAAATATCGATCTCGCCATTGTCTGGCCAATACTGTTTTCCGTAATCGGATTGACTAGCGAGCATCCAAATAGCTGCCCAATTACCTCGACCAGCTGGAATTTTTGCTCTAGCCTCCACACGGCCGTATAAAAAGTCATTTTTCCCTTTAGTCACCAGACGCGCAGAAGTATAATTTTTATCATCTAGCTTTTCTTTGATGGCCTCGATGGTTAAAACTCCATCCTCGATGTGCGCATTTTTGATGTTTGCTTTCGTATAATATTGTAGTTCATTATTTCCCCAACCACTACCACCTTCATCATAGCCCCATTTCGCAGGATCTGGGAGACCATTTTTTTCGAATTCATCTGCCCAAAATGGGGTAGCAGAGAAGCTATATTCCTTAACTGGAACGGTCGGCAAGGTTTGAATAACCGTAGCTGGTTCAACAGCAGGTTCTTCTGATTTGCATGATAATGTGCACAGACTTAATAACAGGATAGATAGACGAAGCATATAAGGTTTGATTTTTGCCAAAAATAGTATTTCTCCCCGAATTATCCTCTCCATTATTCGTATATTTCGAGATGGATTTCAAACTCACTTCTTCTTACAAACCCACCGGTGATCAGCCGGAGGCGATTCGGCAATTAGTCGAAGGGGTTAACAAGGAAGAAGCTGCCCAAACTTTACTAGGTGTAACCGGTTCTGGAAAGACCTTCACTATCGCGAATGTGATTCAACAGGTAAATCGCCCAACCCTAATTTTGAGCCATAACAAAACACTCGCCGCCCAATTATACGGGGAATTCAAATCCTTTTTCCCAGAAAATGCGGTCGAATATTTCATCTCCTATTACGATTATTACCAGCCCGAGGCCTTCATCGCCTCCACGGGAACCTATATAGAAAAAGATCTCTCGATTAACCAGGAGATTGAAAAATTGCGTTTAGCGACGACCTCGTCTTTGATGTCTGGCCGCCGCGACATTATTGTGATTGCCTCCGTTTCCTGTATTTACGGTATGGGGAATCCGGACGAATACCGAAATTCCATCATGCGCGTCGCCGTGGGAGACACGATCTCTCGTAACCAGTTTTTATTCCGCTTAGTGGAGATTCTCTATGCACGGACGGAGGGCGAATTCTTGCGCGGAACTTTTCGGGTGAAAGGTGACACGGTGGATATTTTCTTAGCCTATGCGGATTTCGGGTATCGCTTCGTGTTTTTTGGCGATGAGATTGAGGAGATTCACCGCATCGATCCATGGACGGGAAAGAAGATCTCATCGGAGACGATGGTGGCTGTCTTCCCCGCGAACTTGTTCGTGACGGGACGTGAAACCCTGAACAACGCCATCTCCCATATTCAAGAAGATTTAGTCAATCAAATCTCGTATTTCGGCAGGGAAGGCCGCCTGACAGAAGCGGAACGCATTAAGCAGCGAACGGAGTTTGACTTGGAGATGATGCGCGAGCTAGGTTATTGCTCGGGGATCGAGAATTATTCTCGGTATTTTGACCAAAGAAAATCCGGCCAGCGTCCCTTCTGTTTATTAGACTTTTTCCCAGACGACTTCCTCATGGTGGTGGACGAAAGCCACGCCACCATGCCCCAAATCCGTGCGATGTACGGCGGCGACCGCTCCCGCAAAGAATCCTTGGTGGAATACGGTTTCCGTTTGCCTTCGGCGATGGACAACCGCCCGCTAAAATTTGACGAATTCGAAGATCTCATCGGACAAACCATCTTCGTCTCCGCCACCCCATCCGACTATGAATTACGCCGCTCCGAAGGCGTCGTGGTCGAGCAGATTATTCGCCCTACTGGACTTTTAGACCCTCTAATCGAAGTACGTCCTACGAAAAACCAAATCGATAATTTACTGGAAGAGGTCTACGATCGCATCAAGAAAAACGAACGCGTATTAATTACCACGCTGACGAAACGGATGGCCGAAGAGCTGTCGAAATACCTCGACCGTGTGGGCATAAAATGCCAGTACATTCACTCCGAGGTGAAAACCCTCGAACGCGTCGAAATTCTCCGCAATTTACGCCTGGGCGTCATCGATGTATTAGTCGGGGTAAACTTGCTACGAGAAGGTTTGGACTTACCGGAAGTTTCCTTGGTTGCGATTATGGATGCGGACAAAGAAGGATTCTTGCGTGACATTCGATCACTGATTCAGACGATTGGCCGTGCTGCTCGAAACGAAAACGGGAAGGTATTGATGTACGGTGACAAGATGACGGGTTCGATGGAACTTGCAATCTCGGAAACGAATCGCCGCCGTGCCATCCAAACGGCCTATAACGAAAAACATGGCATTACGCCTACCACTATTTGGCGTTCACATGACGAGATTATGGAGCAAACTTCCATCGCGGACCGAATGGCCAAGCCGACGAAAAATTATACGATTCATCCAGATCAAGCACCTGTCGCGGCAGATCCACTGTTAGCTTACATGAAGCCGGCGGAGCTCAAAAAGCAATCCGAAACCATTCGAAAAGAGATGGAGAAAGCCGCTCGCGACCTCGATTTCCCATTAGCGGCACGTCTACGTGATGAATTAGTGGTGATCGAATCGATGTTGGCTTAATTTCAGCGCACACACATTTCTGACCTGTTGTAAATAATTCTGTTCGAGAATCCACTCGTATTCTGCTGTGGTAGGATCGGTTAACGTGAAGCGGAGGCTATCGCCAGGGCCTTTTTGGGCAAGACGTGGTAAATCCGCCGAAATCACATGCGCAAAACGTGGGTATCCTCCCGTTGTTTGATGTCCCGCCATTAATACAACAAGCTGGCCAGAAGGCAATAACTGAATGGTGCCGGCCGTTACAGCAGTGGATAACATTGTCGAAGCGGAAAGCGTTTTCAGTGGTTCCTGTATTAATTGATAGCCCATTCGGTTCGAGGTGGGCGAAATCGAAAACGCTTTACTTAAAAATAACTGCTGCGAGCAAGCCTTAATCTGGTCCCATTCGCGCCCGCACAGAATCCGAATCGGCTCATCCGTGAACACGTTTTCTGGGTTCATCGACCAAGGCAAGATCTTCACGCGGGAAACCTGTTCGTCTGTTAAAGGCCTGATGGCGATGTAAGTTCTTTGGCCTGAAACCGGCTTTTTACAACTCAAAATGGCTCCCGGCGGCACTTTGATGGGTTGATTCATCGGAACTTCCACATGATCAATACAGGCGGTAAAATCTGCCCCACAAATCGCTAGCAAAGTGCTCGTCTCGAACTGGTAAATGCCAGAAGGGAAGTGCATCTCGAGCGCCTTGTCGTATAGATCGTTTCCCACGAGTGCGTTCGCGATCTGTAAGGAAAAGGTATCCATAGCTCCTCCAGGAGGTATTCCTTCGTGCTGCAAACCATAGATTGGCAAGCTTAGCCAGGTATCCAATAAACCTTTTTTGATCAGCTTCATGTGGTTACGGGGATAAATCGTACGCGGTCGCCTGCTCTGAAATGAGGTATGCTATTCGTCCGCCCAATGATTTGCCAGCCACCCGGTGAAGTGCTGGGGTAAATGCCGGTTTGATTTCCGGCTAAACCGATGTCTCCGGCTTGTATCGTCATCGGTTTTTCCTTGCGGGATACCGTGATTCGCTCGTCTGTTAAACCCATGTAGGCGAAACCTGGAAGGAAGCCTAGGAAATAAACATGGTATATTTTTTCGCTGTGAATTTGAATGACTTCCGTTTCGCTGAGCCCACAGCTTTTTGCGACTGCTACTAAATCTGGACCTTCATATAAACAGGGAATTTCATGTAAACGGCCCTCTGGAATCACGGCTGAAAAGGATTCAGCTAATTTTGTTTCTATTAGGCTTTTCATTCCTGCCAAACCTTGAAACCTGCTCGCCACCACCCCTAAATCAAATACAATGGTCAAACTGGCATAGGCCGGAATTAAATCCAAGGTTCCTGGCAAAGGAAAGGACTGAAACTGATAAAACCGCCTCATGACCTCCTCGTGTACGCTATCATTGATTTCGTTACCGAATTCAATCGTTAGTGCGCTGTCGCCTAGTTCGTAGATTTGCGGATTCATGGGTTAAATTTCAAGGGTAATTTAGTATTTTTAGGCAAATATCCTTCTATGAAAAAGTCCTTAATTTTGATCTTCACTCTGTTAGTGTTCACAGCGCGTTCTCAGGAGGATTACACTGATTTTTATGCCAAAAGAGAAGCTAGTCTCAAATCCGAAAACGGATGGCTTAATTTAGCCGGCTTGTTTTGGCTGAAAGAGGGGGAAAACACCATAGGTGGAGCGGAATCGAATGATTTTGTTTTCCCTCGCGCGGAGGCCTCTTTAGGCAAAGTCATTCTACAAAATAATCAAGTACTTTATCATAATCAAGTCGTCTTCACCACAGAGGGTAAAGCCACGGTTGTTAGCCACCAATCCCTACGCTGGTTTATCATCAAACGAGGCGATAAATACGCCATTCGTCTCCGCGATTTAGAGGGGGAATACCTGAAAGCCTTTCACGGAATTGACCACTTCCCGGCAGATTCGAAATGGAAAATCAAGGCCAAATTCATTCCCACCGTCGGCAAAAAAGTAACCATCATTGACATCACGTGTCGTTCGTACCAAGAGGATTCTCCGGGTTTATTGGAGTTTCAAGTGGATGGGAAGACCTATCGCTTAGAGGCGGGGCCGGGCGAGACGAAGGAGGATTTCTTTGTCGTTTTTGGCGATGCTACGAATAAAATAACGACCTACGGTGCAGGCCGTTTTTTAGATACGAAAGGATTCAATCCGGATGGGACAGTAACCCTTGATTTTAATAAAGCTTATAATCCTCCTTGTGCCTTTACCCCTTTCGCGACGTGTCCGCTACCTACGAAAGAGAACAAATTGCCTGTGGCCATTCCGGCTGGCGAGAAAAATGCAGGGCATCACTAACATGGAGAACAAACGACTTTTATCGATTGACATTTTCCGCGGACTCACGGTCATCTTGATGACGATCGTGAACAATCCCGGGGACTGGGGCCACATTTATGCACCTTTAGAACACGCGGAATGGCACGGTTATACGCTGACGGATCTCGTGTTTCCGTCCTTTCTGTTTATCGTGGGGATTTCGACGGTTTTGTCGAAGCCTTCGGATGATCAATTTTTGAAGAGTTGCAAGCGCGCCTTGCGGATTTTTTTATTGGGATTGACGCTAAGTTTTTTCTCCAAAATTCATGCCGGAGAATATACTCTCGTTTTACGTTTGCTCGCCATGGCCTTAGCAACTGTAGCTTTTCTTGGTGATTATCCGCTACGGAGGCAGTTTTGGGTGGCCGTGGGTGCTTTTTTGCTGCTGATCGGTTTGTGTTTTTCCGGTTTGACCGATTTCGAACACGTGCGTATTCCGGGGGTCTTGCAACGGATCGCGGTGGTGTATTTGCTAGTCAGTTTATTGCACGCATACACTTCATTGCGCATTCAGGTCGGAGTATTTTTGGCTAGTCTCATCGGTTATTGGGCCTTGATGTATTTCGTTGAGGTGCCAGGTATCGGTGCGGCGAATTTGGAGGTGAATAAAAACTTAGCAGCTTGGCTTGATAATTACTTGTTGGAGGGTCATTTGTGGGCGACTTCGAAAACCTGGGATCCGGAGGGAATCCTCAGTACGCTGCCAGCAGTGGCGACAGGGCTAGCGGGTTTGTTTGCGGGGAGGTATTTGCAAGGGAGTCCGAAGGGGGTTAGTCCGGAGGGAGGGAGTCCGGAGGGAGGGAGTCCGGAGGGGGTTAGTCCGAAGGCGTCTATTTTGTTTGCCGCAGGGGCGATTGCGCAGGTGGCTGGCACGGTCTGGGGTTGGTATTTTCCGATCAACAAGGCTTTGTGGACGAGTTCTTATGTGCTCATAGCGGCTGGCTGGGATTTGTTGTTGTTGGCGGGTTTGCAGGCGACTGTTCATTCGGCGATTATCGCGGAGCGCTATTGGAAACCCGTTTTGATTTTCGGGATGAACCCCATGCTCGTGTTTTTCTTCTCGGGAATCATTCCGCGGGTTTTGGGAATGATTAAAATAGGCGAGGAAGGCCTAACATCTTGGATTTATTCACACGGGATCGAACCATTTTTTGCAGATAAGATGAACGCTTCACTGGCTGGAGCGCTGATTTATGTGCTGATTTGGGTGGTGATTTTGTACTTCTTTGACGCCCGAAAAAGATATTACAAAGTCTAATTTCATAGGGCAAATCCGGGCTAAATTTCGTATTTTTGAAACCCTAATTGATTAGCCCAAAACAGATGGATTACCTAGCTGGCCTGAACGAGCCTCAACGAAAAGCAGTCGAACATATG
>CAILUB010000304.1 GCA_903837305.1 uncultured Cytophagaceae bacterium | reverse complement strand
TGTTGAGGGCTTGCCATTGGTACGGGTGAAGGGACTCGAACCCCCATGCCTCGCGGCGCCAGATCCTAAGTCTGGTATGTCTACCAATTCCACCACACCCGCGAATTTGGAGTGCAAAGGTAGTCAGCAATTTTAAAATTTCAAAAGCTTTTAAATATAAATATTGGATTAACTTTGGGCAAAAATAAACCTGTTATGAAATTCAGTCGTTGGTATGTGGCATTAATGGTATTCCTTTTGGGAATCATTGCGACATTCATCTACTTAACTGAAACCTTTAAGTAGCTATGCAAGCACTCGATTGGATCGTTTTATTGGCTACTATTGGTGGAATTGTGGCGTATGGCAGCTGGAAAGGAAAGCAAACGAAGCATTCCTTGCAGGGTTTTCTGTTAGCGGATCGGGAACTTCCTTGGTACCATATTTTACTTTCCGTGATGGCCACGCAGGCTTCTGCGATTACCTTTTTATCTGTTCCAGGCCAGGCATATCACGATGGAATGCGTTTCGTGCAGTTCTATTTAGGATTACCCATCGCGATGATTATCTTGTCAGTGACCTTCATTCCGCATTATTTTTCGCTAAAAGTATACACGGCCTACGAGTTTCTAGAGAATCGTTTTGATGCCAAAACCCGGGTGCTCACCTCCCTCCTCTTCTTAATTCCGCGTGCCTTGTCCACCGGTGTAACCATCGCTGCCCCTTCCATTATACTTTCCACTTTGTTAGGCTGGGATTTAACCTGGACCAATGCCGTGACAGCAGCTATCGTAACCGCCTATTGTATGCTAGGCGGATCTAAAGCCATTTCTTACACCCAAATGTTGCAAATGGCCGTTGTTCTGGTAGGTATGGTTTTCGTTGGGGTTTATATCGTTTCACAGCTTCCGGAGGAAATTGGGGTGAAAGAATCCTTGCAGATTGCTGGCAAGATGGGGAAAGTGAATCTGATTGATTGGAAATTCGATTTGAATAATCGTTATAATATTTGGTCTGGTATCATAGGTGGATTCTTTTTACAGTTATCGTATTTCGGTACGGACCAAAGTCAAGTGGGCCGCTACTTATCCGGTGTTTCTGCTGGCGAGATCAAAAAGGGTCTATTGATGAACGGTTTCCTCAAGATTCCGATGCAGTTCTTCATCTTGCTAGTGGGCATTTTAGTATTCACCTATTACCAATTCAATGCCCCACCTACGTTCTTTAATAAGAATACGGAAGCGGTTTGGGCTACAGTCCCGGGACATCAGGCCATCGATCAGGAGAAAGGGGCGATTTTCGAGGCAAAGAAATCCGCTATACTGCAAAAGAATTATTCTCGTTTGAATGACTTAAATAAGCAAGCGGCAGCTACTCAAGAAAAAGCGGTGGCTCTTTTGAAAACAGCAAAACCGGAGACAGAGGCACAAGACACAAACTATATCTTCTTGCATTATATCATCAACCAATTACCCATGGGAATCGTGGGCTTCCTAATCGCGATGATTCTTCTATCGTCGATGGGTTCGATGGCTTCGGCTTTTGGGTCCTTGACCTCTACTTCGATGGTCGATATTTATGAACGATTTATCGCGCCTGATCGTGGAAACCAGCATTATTGGTGGATTTCCAAACTCATCACCTTAGGCTGGGGGATGCTATGTTTAGTCGTCGCCCAATTTGCCGTAAACATGGGAAGTTTAATTGAAGTCGTGAATATCCTAGGCTCTTGGTTTTATGGTACTATTTTAGGCGTCTTTTTATGTGCGTTTTATTTACCTAGGACCACGGGTACACAGGTTTTCACGGCGGCACTGATTGCCGAAGCGTTTGTGATTTATGCTTGGAAGGTCGAATGGATGGCTTTTCTTTGGCTAAACGTATTAGGCTGCTTATTAGTGATGGCGATTGCCCTTGTATTAAGCCTTATTTCTGGTCCAAAACAGACATCGAAAACTTCACCGGAATAACGGGCTTTTCGTCGAAAGAACGCTCTTTTTTGATGGAATCTACCACGGCCATACCTTTGGTCACTTTGCCGAAAACCACGTATTTACGGTAAAAGCGACTCGCCTGTTCGGTATCTGTCACGATAAAAAACTCCGTCGGGGATGAGGATTGTAGGGGATTTCCTTCATCATATCGAGCCATCGCAATCGTGCCTCGAACAGGTCGAAGTTCCTCCAAATATTCAGCCGGCACTAAGTAATTCAAGCGATCAAAATATTCCCCTCCACCTTGAATACCTATCTCATACACATTCCGGTAGAAATAGCGATCTTCAAAATAGCCCATCTTCACTAAACGAATAAAGTTCACCGTATGCAAAGGCGTTCGATCATCTAACTCGAGTTCAAAGTCCCCTATCCGAGTTTCTACCTTTATTTTACGCTCCGTGTGCTGCGCTGCCTGGGCC
>CAILUB010000303.1 GCA_903837305.1 uncultured Cytophagaceae bacterium | reverse complement strand
CTTCTTGAATGCGCACTCCGTAACCTTTTAAGATTTCTTTCGCTTGATATTCGTGAATATTCATTTAGTAAAATTTTAATTTCGTGAAATTACTATTTATTTGCGTAAATATTAAATAACAAGTCATTCATTCAAACATTCTAAAAAAAAGACAAAAAAATGTTAGAATTAAAAAATATTTCCAAAAGTTACGGAACTCAATTAATTCTAGACAATATCTCTTTACAAGTAAAGGAGTCTGAAATGGTGAGTATTTTAGGACCTTCAGGATCTGGTAAAAGTACACTTCTACAGATCATGGGATTATTGATGAAAGCAGATTCTGGCCGGATCTACTTGGACGGTATTGACTATTCGTCTCTAACTGAAAAAGATCAAGCTACATTTCGAAATCAAAAACTAGGTTTTGTTTTTCAATTTCATAACTTATTGGGAGAATTTAGCTGCGAAGAAAACATCAAATTCCCTTTATTTATAAAAGGTGAAAATATAAAGGAAGCAGATCTTGAATTGTTTAATAAAATAGTTCAAACATTAGGTATAGAGCCGATTTTAAAAAAATTACCTTCACAAATATCAGGAGGAGAGCAACAACGCGTTGCAGTAGCAAGGGCATTAATTAATCGCCCCACTCTCCTATTAGCGGATGAACCTACGGGTAATTTAGATAATAAGAATGCGGAAACTTTATATGATTTATTTGTTGAATTAAAAGCGGTTTGGCAACAACGTATTATCATGGTAACGCACAACGAGAAACTAACTACACATTCTGATCAGGTTATTTATCTAAATTCCGGTAGAATCGAATAGAATTACTGCCAAAATGTCATAAATTTGCAATCTAAATTTCATTGATTGTAAAATGCAAGATTTAAAAGTACTGACGAAGGAAGAGAAAGAGGGTTTGGATGTTCCGAGAATTTCGGAAGATCAGGTGGCAGAGAACTCTTTTGGGAAAAAGGTCTATATCGAAAGTTATGGCTGTCAAATGAATTTTGCGGATTCAGAAGTCGTTACCTCCATCCTTCAAGAAAACGGTTACGTTACCACATCTAACGTTAAAGAAGCCCATACAATTTTATTAAATACATGTGCCATTCGCGAGAATGCGGAACATAAGATTCGCCATCGCTTGCAAGTATTCACACATTTGAAAGCGAAGAATCCAGCCTTAACCGTAGGAATTCTAGGTTGCATGGCAGAACGCCTAAAGACAAAGTTGATTGATGAGGAGAAAATTGTCGATCTAGTCGCTGGCCCTGATGCCTACCGTGATTTACCTGCCTTATTAGATGAAGTTTCAGACGGCCAAAAAGCCATCAACGTTTTCCTTTCTCGCGAGGAGACTTACGGCAACATCGAACCTATTCGACTAAATTCAAATGGTGTTACTGCTATGGTTAGTATCATGCGCGGTTGTGACAATATGTGTACTTTCTGCGTTGTTCCTTACACCAGAGGCCGTGAAAGATCTCGTGATTTGCCCTCTATCATCGCAGAATGCGAAAAATTAGTTGCGCAAGGCTACCGAGAGGTCACCCTATTAGGCCAAAACGTTGATTCTTATAAATGGTCTTCAGAAAATGGAAAACTGATCAATTTTGCCCAGTTATTAGAAGCTGTAGCTTTAGTTAATCCCTTGCTTCGAGTTCGATTCTCAACCTCTCATCCTAAGGATATTACGGATGAAGTATTATATACGATGAAGAAGTATGATAACATTTGCAATAACATTCATTTACCTGCGCAAAGTGGAAGCAACCGTATTTTAGAATTAATGAAACGTTCTTATACCCGTGAATGGTATTTAGACCGAATTAAGTCGATTCGAACCATTTTAGGTGAGGAATGTGGAGTTTCACAGGATATGATTGCAGGATTTTGTACTGAAACAGAGGAAGATCACCAAGATACATTGTCATTATTAACCGAAGTAGAATACGACTTTGGCTATATGTTTGCTTATTCTGAGCGTCCTGGAACACCTGCAGAGAAGAAATTAACTGATGATGTACCGGAAGAGGTGAAAATGCGTCGCCTTCAAGAAATCATCGATTTGCAGCGTATTCATTCTGCCAAACGCAATGAAATGTGGGTGGGTAGAAAAGTGCAAGTATTGGTGGAAGGGGATTCAAAAAAATCTAAAATGCATCATTTTGGCAAAATTGATTCGAACAAAGTAGTTGTTTTTCCTAAAGGAAACGAAGCCAAAGGAGATTATGTTTTTGTAAATATAACTCATTGTACATCAGGAACTTTATTAGGTGAATTATGTTAGATAACAGTCATCTTGCTAGTATAAAAGCACGTTTTGGGATCATTGGAAATGCCCCTGCCCTTTTGCGTGCCATTTCTGTAGCAGAGCAAGTAGCCGCGACGGATATGACCGTATTGATTACAGGAGAAAGTGGTTCGGGTAAAGAATCATTTTCCAAAATCATTCATTCCCTTTCTAAACGCAAACACGGAGCCTTTATCGCAGTGAACTGCGGAGCTATCCCAGAAGGAACGATTGATTCCGAATTATTTGGTCATGAAAAAGGATCCTTTACAGGAGCTATTGAAGCTCGCAAGGGCTATTTTGAAGTAACTGATGGAGGTACCATCTTTTTAGATGAGATTGCTGAAATGCCCTTAGGAACACAGGCTCGCTTGTTGCGTGTGTTAGAAAATGGTGAATTTTACCGTGTCGGTTCTTCCAAAGTTCAAAAAACCAATGCACGCGTGGTAGCGGCCACCAATTTAAATTTACAACAGGCTATTGAAAAGGGGAAATTCAGAGAAGATTTATACTACCGTTTAAGTACGGTACCTATTTATGTTCCCCCTTTACGTGAGCGTGGCGATGATATTGAATTGTTGTTTAGAAAATTTACAACTGATTTCTCAGAGTCACATCGGGTTAAGCCGATTATGCTAACGAAAGAGGCTAAAGAGCTGTTACAAAAACAACGCTTTCCAGGTAACATACGTCAATTAAAGAATCTGGCTGAACAAATATCTGTTCTTGAATTAGGGGATAGAATCATCGATGAATTACAGTTGCAATATTATTTGGAATTCAACGAACCTAAATTAGGTAATTCAGTTGTCAAGTCAGATGCATTCTCTGGGCCAGAGGGAATGAACGAACGCGAGATTTTATACAAGATTCTATTTGATCTAAAGAGAGATGTAACAGAATTGAAAAAAATATTATTGAAAGTAGTGGAATCAGATCAATCTAAGGCCTATGAAATATTACATGATAACATGGCTGTATTTGAAGATGTAAGAAATCATGCGGAAGTAAGTACCCCAATCCCCGGTTTATCTTTACCTAGTCATGAACAGGAGGAGACTAAATTTACAGAAGAACCTATTGATTCTATTTACGAAGAGATTATCTTACCGGCCAATGATGTGACCTTATCCTTAGAGAAACAGGAAAAAGAGATTATCATTCGAGCATTGAAGAAAAACAAAAATAAACGAAAATATGCAGCAAAGGACCTGGGAATTTCAGAACGTACATTATACCGTAAAATAAAGCAATATGATTTGGAAGAATTGGATTAATCTTTGCCTTTTTTTAGGAGTACTAATCATGCTATCCTCTTGTTATAGTTTTAAGGGTGCTAGTTTAGATCCTAATTTAAAAACGATTCAAATCAGCAATATCCGAATGGAGACAGCAGGTGGCCCCGCGAATTTAAGTCTGACAATTAATGAAAAACTAAAAGAGTATTTTCAACGCAATACCTCCTTGAAAATCAACAACAAGAATCCCGATTTACAAATAGAAGGATCTATAATAGGTTATGAATTAACACCTCAGGCTCCTACTGGCGATGATAAAGCGGGATTGAATCGATTAACTTTAACTATTCAATTTCGATTAATTAATCGCCTAGATGAAGATAAAAACTTCGAACAAGAGTTCTCTTTCTATCAGGATTTCCCACAAAATCAAACTTTGCCACAAGTAGAAAAAGAACTAATTCCGAAGTTAGTTGATCAAATTATTTTAGATTTGTTTAATAAAATTGCAGGTGACTGGTAATAGGTATATGTCTAACGCACAAAAGCTTTGGTTTTTATTAAATAAAATTGATCGATCAGATCAAAGTGAGCTGAATCAGGATAAATTGATTTACCCTTATTTCTATTTTTTACATTGGAATGAACGTTATTCTATACTAAAGCAACAAAGAATTGCCCTACAATCTTCAAGACGAAAACTATATTTTCAATCAATATATGATATCCAAGGTGAACTGGATGAAACAACTGACCCCGTTCCAGCTGAAGAGATAAAAGCATTACAAGTTGCATTAATTGATCAATTCATCTTGAATCAGCCTACATTAGCTAAGCCTAAAAGATCAGATCTAGAAGATTCCCCTCAAGAGGATTTATCAGCTACCGAATTTAGTCTACCTGTTTCTGAAACGGTAGCTATTCTTCTCACTAAGCAGGGTAAATATTTACAAGCAATTGAATTATATGAGAAGTTAAGTTTGATTAAACCTGAAAAAAGACTTTACTTTGCATCTCGAATTTCAGAATTACAAAATTTACTAACAGAATAAATATGTTTACTTTATTGATTTCATTGATTATCATCTTCTCTGCCTTATTAGTTGTGCTTATTTTAGTGCAAAATCCTAAAGGCGGTGGAATTAGCGGGGAGTTCTCTTCTTCCGGAGCAACACAAATGTTTGGTGTTCAAAAGACAGGTGATTTAGTTGAACAATTAACTTGGGGTTTTTCTATTGCTATTTTAGTATTGGTATTAGCCACTAATTTCAGCTTATCAGATACAAAAGAAACAAGCACCTCAGTAAACGTAGAAAAAGCAGCTACTAAAACGGTACCTGTTGCTCCTGCTCCAGTAGCACCTAAGCAATAGTTAGTACCTACTATATTTTTTCTAATACTGCCAAAATTTCAGCAATGAGTTTTGGCATTATTATTGTATGACCAGTTCTGCCATGTTCGCATGGTTGTATAATCTCTAATTTAAAAATTAAATTTATAACACATGTCAAATTTAAGTATTAAGCCCTTAGCGGATCGGGTTGTTGTAGAACCAGCTCAAGCTGAAGAAAAAACAGCATTTGGTATTATTATTCCTGACACAGCGAAAGAGAAACCACAAAAAGG
>CAILUB010000302.1 GCA_903837305.1 uncultured Cytophagaceae bacterium | reverse complement strand
GAGAAATGGATTAGGAATAAGAGAGCTAGGAGGCTTTTTTTCATTTAGATTTTATTTAGACTAATTTTAAATAGAGTGCAAATGTAGAAAGCGATCGCGATTCGCGCAACACTATTTAGAATTATTTTAAATAATATTTTTGTCGAAATCTCATTAAGCTTTTTTCGAAACAAATGGAGCGCTTTCTAGTTTAATGCTTGCTAAACAGCTAATTAAGATGAAAATTAATCGCGAAGAGTTCTTAAATAAGTTATCTGGGGGCCTTGCCGCCACTTGTGTTGCCTGTTTGGCTGCGGCCTGTTCTAAAGAGGAGCCAGTCACTCCAGGGAACAGTGCAATTCCGGTTGGTAATACGTCAGGAGTGACCATAAATTTAGCTACAGAGTTAAGGAATGTGAATGATTTTATTGCCAAAAGTGGGGTCATCGTCATTCGTACTGCAACTGGAAATACAGGCAATAGCTTTGCGGCCTTCTCCTCTTCATGTCCTCATGCAGGGGCAACGGTGGAATATAACAGCTCTACAACTTCTTTTTTCTGTTCTGCTCACGGATCAGCATTTAGTGCCAATGGGTCATTAGTGCAAGGGCCGGCGACCAGGGGTTTAACGAAATTAATAGTTGAGATTACGGGGTCAACATTAACCGTTAAGTCGTAGCATAATGCGTTAAAAAATTCTAAATTGTGGTTCACAAAATTTAACCACATGAAAAAATCTTTAACTAGATCGCTTTTTGCTTTAGCAATTTTAGCATCTATGAGTTCTTGCGCAACCGTTTTTGGCGGAAGAGTGACAGAGTACCAACGAACTCGACCTGCGGCGGGTCAACCACAGAGAGAAATTAGAGCAGGTGCTTTGATTGCTGATGTGATCTTGTTTTGGCCAGGCGCTATTGTTGATTTCGCAACCGGAGCGATTTACCGACCGAAGTAATCTTTATCCAATAAAAAGCACCTTTCGAAGGTGCTTTTTTTCTTTAATTCTTAAGCAGGTTAATACATGTACATCTCACTCACAGGTTTGAAGCCTAAAGGGTTCTTCTCTTACTTTCGGTTTTGGCTTTTAGCCATTCCGTCATTTCGTCAAGCTCAAACAGCACCTGGAATTCTACATAGCCAAGTCAAAAAAGTACAGGAATATCAATGTACCATTACTGCTTGGGAGAGCCGCGAGCTGATGCTTAATTTCATGGGCAGTGGCGCACATCTAAAGGCCATGAAAGCCTTTAAGCAAATCGCAACTGGTCCTACTTATGGATATGAATCGGAGACGATTCCTAGTTGGGAGGAGGCGTATAAATTACTCACCGAAAAAGGCAAGATGCATTGATTTTAAGTTTTTTGCTTAGGGATACCTACTTTCAGCCAAACAAATCTTACAGTTGAATTAATCCCTGGACGGAATCACCGTAAACCGTTTTTTCAATCTCAAAAAGGGCTTCTCAAAATACCGGTAGGATAGGGATGCAATCGTCACGGTTGCGGCAAAAGCCATCAAAAATCCGACGTCATTTTTCCATTCGCCTAATCCAATGCTTTCGCTAAAGGAAGCAAGTTCGGCTTTGTAGATTTGGTAAATAATCCAAAAAGTTGTGATGTGAAAAATGTACATACCGAAGGAAATACGCCCTAAATAGAAGACGAATTTCGGCGTGTTTTTCATGGATGCACCATACAAGGAAAGGAAAAATAAAATAACGCCTGATAAGATCAAGATCCAGCCACTTAGTGCCTGCAAAGGCGTGGACAAATGTGGGGCGTCTGCATGAACTTCGCAGACAATAGATGCGATAAGCCAACTAATAATTCCAAGTAAAAATACGAATACGCGAATGACCCAATTCCATTTTGGCTGTCTTCCGCGAAGGTAAATCGAGAGTAAAATGCCCGCAGCAAAAAACTGGAATTGCACGAAACTATTTGTCCATTCACCGCTGAAGCCTTTTCTAGGGTTTTGGGCAAAATAAAAAATAGTTACATAGGCCGCCGCTAAAGCGACATAGGCAAAGATTTTCAGGCCTCTTTTTCCCGTGTATCCAATGATCAATGGAATCAAAATATACAATTGCTCCTCCACCGAAATACTCCACAACGGGTTAATCGGATAGGAGGGTAACCACTTGTTGAAGGTGATGTACCAATTACCTGCAAAGAGGCTAAAAGCGAGTTGCGTTTTTCCGGATATCGTCCCAAATAAATCAGTGAATTGGGTGAGTAAAACCATCCCAAAAAAGAAGGTAAAATACAGTGGCCAAATACGTAAGATTCTGCGAATATAGAATGATTTTATGTTGATTTGACCAAACTGTTCTTGCTCCTTTGTCAGCAATTCCGTGATCAAGAACGCACTCAAAAAGAAGAAGAGTGGGACGCCAAATACGCCAACTAAACTTAAATGATATCCCCAATAATAGTCGGCTTTATCGATGGGCGCTAGGTCCATGCGATGTGTGAAAAAAACGAAAAGGAAGGCGAGTAATCGAACTGCATCCAATTCAGGCTTGTAGTATCTTATTGGTTGCATCTTTTCAATAAAACAATAATTCGTCTACTCGTAGCCAAGCGCCTTTGCCCTTGTTATCCACAAAGGCCGGCATTCTTTTTAATCGCTCTGCTTTGATGCGGTAATATTTCGCATTTATGCCGGTAATCGGGATGTTAATCCCACGCGGCGAATAGCCATTTTTCTCTTTAGGTTGGATGGGCTTTACGGTAGCAAGTAATCGCAATTTATCAGGCGCATCTCCTCCCCAAACTTCCACCTTCACCGGAGGGAAAACGTCTGAATCCGTTCGCTCTAAATACGAAAGGGTTACGCCATGGATTTGTGCCGGCTGCGCAAAGCTAGCGACCGCATCGAAGTCTGTTTCTTTAAAGCCTAGCCAAGAATAATTTGATACCCCTTTCACTTCTCGAGCACCTAATACAAAATCGTGTAAGCTGGCTCCGCCTGCGGCAGGATACATAGGGTCCGGTGCGGTTAACAAATTTATCCGGGATGGGATGAATTGAGATTTATAAACACGCATATCGATAGGCTTGCTAACGAGCCAGCCAGGCTTTGTGGCCAATATGCGAACCTTCGCATAATTCGCAATGGCAATCGATGCCTTGGTTGCTGGACTACGCAAGCTATCGGGTAACGAATCATTTAAGGTGTAGCGGAATAGCACGTCACGCAAGGTATGTTTAAAGGTAAGTTTTTCGTTCGGTTTTAAAATCAGATTTTCATTCACTAAAATGGGTGGATTGATCTGCAAGGTTTCCTCTTTCGGAATGTAGCCTTCATCGAAGGTAACCTTCGGAAATTGCTTGCGTAATGCAGCTAAATCAGGTGCAGAAAGGTTCGTGCTCCAGACATGAATTTCCTTTAAGGCTTGGAGCTTTGCGAGTAATTTCGAGACACCTGATTTGCCTACTTTCGTCCCAGAAATCGACAACTGTTCTAACTGATTTAAGCCAGTTAATTGTGCTATGCCCTCGTCGTCAATGTACGTGAAATTTAGGTTCAATTTTTCAAGATTCGTGAACTTCGAAACCTGATTTAAGGACTCGTTTGTGATGGGCATTTTCGAGAGTTGCAAGCCCACTAATTGCTCGCTGACTTGCGATAAATCGGATAGCGTTTTGGGGTCAAACTTTGCTGCTACATAAAAATCTGCTTGCAAAGCTGGGGATTCATTTGCGATCGGATACACCGTGCAATACGGGGTGTTCACAGATTCGATGGCTGATTCTGAAGCAGCTGAAAAATCGTAGGTTTTTGTGGTTGCGCTTACTGCAGTAGGCTGTATTAGTTTCTGAAAATCAGCACTGAACTGACCTACTTTCTTTTCGAAGGACGCCCCTTCTTTTACCCAAAGAGTTAAAATGGTTATTTCGTCGGGAGTCAACTGTGCTTTTCCCAGCGGAGGCATGTGCTCTTTCGCATTCATGGGCAATTTGATTCGTTGAAGGAGGTGACTATTTAACGCATCCCCCGCCTTCCAAATCGCGCCATGTTTTCCACCCTTCATCAGGTTCGCTATGCTATTCATTTTGAGCGCGCCTTTTGTCTTTTGGTCATTGTGACACGACTCACATTTGGCTTTCAAAATGGGTTGGACAATGTCCTCAAATACCACACTTTCCGAGGTGATTTCTGTTGTTTTCTCCCCAAAACGTAAATAGTCTTCCCCATGTGTAATGCTCGCCCCTGTGTGGCCGGCAATCACTAAGGCGATGAATCCAAGACCCGCTCCTACCAGGAGGTTTCTGCGGAGAAGTACCCAAACAAAATACACAAATGAAACCGCGACGCCCGACCACTGGTGCCAGTCTAAAGCGCTCGCTTCATAGCCGCCCTCTTTGGCCAAAAACAAACCAAAAATGGCCGTAAATGTTGAAAAAATCGCGGTAATTAATAAAAGAAATTCAGCTAAAACCTCGAAGGAAGGCAACTGATTTTTGATGGCAAAAAGACCTAATAATAAAACTCCGAAGCCGATAGGCAGATGTAAAATTAAAGGATGCAAATGGCCGATTCCGGCTAGCGGTAAAGCAAAGCTAGACTGGAAAATCAAGAGGAAAACGAGGAAGCCTTGGAGACCCCATAAAATCAAATTTCCTATCTTTTCGACTTTCCCCATTATGCGATTAATCCTGGTAAAACGTTCCCTGCGATATCGGTTAATCGGTAACGACGACCCAAATGTTTGTAAGTCAATTGTTCGTGATTGATCCCCATTAAATGTTGTACCGTCGCATGAAAATCATGGATGTGCACCGGGTCTTTCACGACATTATAGCCCAGCTCATCGGTCTCCCCATAAACCGTTCCAGCCTTCACGCCTCCGCCGGCCATGAAAATACTGTAAGCACGCGGGTGGTGATCGCGACCATAATTGTCGACCGT